>JAFGLT010000089.1 GCA_016927895.1 Candidatus Bathyarchaeota archaeon
CAGACCTATGCCAACAACTGTCACTGTGATTACGGAAGCAATGACTAATGCTGTTGGGAAAGGCTCAATAGTAAAGAATATTGTTTCCGAGGCACCCATGTTGCCGTAGGTATCGTTGGCGTAAACTGTGACATTATGCATCCCACCAGATAACCCGGTCAAGGTCAGGTTGCCAGAAACAGTAACGTTGTCAGCGCCATCAAGACTATAACTCATCCAACTAACCGGCCGATCCACCGTGAAATTCAAAGACACGCTCGACCCATTATACGTCTGCGTTAGCGGCGAGAGTACACTAATTTCTGGCAAAGGACTAAAGCCTATTGGCAAGTACGCTTGATTAGCATCCGTTACCGTCTCCGAATCAACATATCCACCTACGACGTACAAAACATCATTCAAAACAACACAACCAAAATTTCGCTGGTCTAAGGGGTTTGGCGTAGCTGTGGTCCAATTGTCGGTGTCTGGGTCGTAGGCTTGATTGACTTGGTCGTAGCCCCAATTAGTCAATCCTAAAACATAAACACGCGCAGGAGCCCTAACACCAATCGTTGCACCTACGCCAATACCAGCTTCAAAAGCACCATGGGCAATTTCGCTCCAACTATCGTTTAGGGTATTATAAATAAACAAACGCTGACCTGTTCTAAACTCCCCAGTAAAAAATATTTGGTCACCCACAGCAGATGATACAGGCGGTATCCACCAAGCATCACTAACTTTTCCAGGAAAGGGAGTTTTCTCTGTCCATGAATCAGCTGCTGGATCATAGACATAGGTAAATTGTGAGCCTATGGCGTAGATTTTTCCATCAACCACGTTGGCTTGGAATCTTGAAATATCAATGGGCATGGATGCTTTGGTTTCCCAAGTTTCTGTTATCGTATCATAAACCTCATTGATTCCGCTATAGACGAATAGCGAGTGCGTAAAGCCCCCGCTATCTACCAGTTTTTCTGAACCGACAACGCCTCCAATACAGTAAATTTTGTTTTGAAAGGCAGCTATGGCGAAATAGGCTCGTGGAGTAGGCATACTGGGTTTTACTGTCCAACTATCCGTTGTTGGGTCATATTCCTCGTTTATGCTCAACAAATTTTCCGCCTGATTATTGAAAGGAGCGGTTGATGAACCACCTATGGCATAGATTTTACCCTCCACAACGACGACACCCAAGCCACACCTCGCCGTAGGCATCGACGTTTTCTCTACCCATGTGTCCTCTGCTATATCATCTGCAGAAGATACGGGCTTAGCCACAGTTAAGCATGATGCAGTTAGGAAGACGAGAACAAGCAGTAATGTAGGGCTTTTTCTCATGCTTATCAATGTTATATGGGGTTTTCTCTGCTGTAAAAGCATTTTTGTCAAGGTTTCTTGACCAAGCGTCTCAGAAAGTTAGTCCAAGATTTATTGGCAAGAGCCCGTTCATGCTTACATATATCTGCAGAGTGTGAAGTTAACCAATAATGGCGAATGGTTTTTGTCTATCCTTCATCATAATCTAAGCTAAGTGACGCTTAATGGCGGTGATTTCGCGGTTTGACCCTTGGCGTTCTAGCATGTGCACGTGCCCGCCTAAACTTACTTTTAACCCTTACACAGGATGTGACCACGGGTGCGTTTACTGTTACGCTTCAAGCTACATTCCCCAATTTGCCAGTTGCAGACCGAAAAAAGGTTTGCTCCAGCGGTTGCAGCGGGAAGCCGCGAAGCTGATGGGGGAAACTGTTTCTATCGCTAACAGTTCTGATCCGTACCCGCGCATGGAAGCAACATCGGGGTTGACGAGGAGGTGCCTCGAAATCTTCGCGGAAAGCAACTGTAGAATCCAAATTATCACGAAATCTGACCTTGTTATCCGAGATGACGACGTTCTAACCAAGGTGCCGTCAACGGTTGCTTTAACCATAACAACTGACGATGCGGAAGTGGCGAGGCTCTTGGAGCCGCACGCTCCGACGCCAAATGCGCGGCTTAGAGCAGCTGAAGACCTGATAGGCAAAGGCATTCCGGTTTCGGTGCGGATAGACCCTTTAATTCCCTTCGTGAATGACCAGCCGGAGAAACTTGTTGCCACACTTGCAAGCATAGGCGTTAAGCACGTGACAAGCTCAACGTACAAGATAAAACCAGATAATTGGCGCCGTTTCTCTGCTGTCATGCCCGCGGTGGCGGAAAAACTGAAGCCCCTATACTTCAAGCAAGGCGAAAAAATTGGCGGAAACACCCTGTTACCTAGAGACTTGCGGTTTAAACTATTGAAAAACATCCGCGACTTTACCATAGTGAATGGCATGCAATTCGGCGTCTGCAGAGAGGGTTTACCGCGGTTGAACACGGCGGCGTGTGACGGTTCGTGGCTGCTGAACGATGAATCGAGGTGAATATGAGGTTATGCAAGCGCGGGTCGTGATGCTGGCGGATTTCGACTACTTTTTTGCCCAATGTGAAGAATTGCGTAACCCCGCGCTCAAGGGCAAGCCCGTTGTGGTGGGTGTTTATTCTGGTCGCACCGAGGACAGCGGAGCCGTAAGCACTGCTAATTACGTTGCCAGAGAATTCGGCGTTAAATCTGGAATCCCTTTGTACTTGGCGAAGAAGCGGCTGGAAGGCACTGAAGCGATTTTTCTGCCTGTTGACGACGAGTTTTACGAGCAAATCTCCAACAAAATAATGCAGGCGCTCAGAGGATACGCTGACAGCTTTGAGCAGACTAGCATAGACGAAGCTTATTTGGATGTCACCAGCAAGGTCCAAGGGAGTTTCGAGGCGGCGCGCGATTTAGCCGAGAAAATGAAGCGAGAAGTGAAAAACGAGGTGGGCATCGCGTTTTCTGTGGGTGTTGGACCGAACAAGCTTGTGGCGAAAATCGCGGCTGACAGCCAGAAACCCGACGGGTTAACCGTTGTTAAGCCTGAAGAGGTTGAGCGTTTCCTGTCGCCGTTGCCTGTTAACCGCCTGTTAGGCGTAGGGCGGAAGACAGCTGCGAAGCTGGGCGATTTAGGTGTAAAGACTGTTGGCGAGCTGGCAAGATACGACGTGCAAAGGCTCGTGGAGGTTTTCGGGAAAAAACTCGGCGTGTACTTTCACAATGCAGCCAAAGGCGTTGACAACGAGCCTGTTCAGGAAACAGGTGAAGCCGAATCAATAAGCCGAATCTCCACGTTGAAAGAGAACACATGTGACTTGGTGGTGGTGCTTGAGAAAACTGACCAGTTAATTGATGGCATCCACAAAGACGTCGTGAAGAGAAACATCAGCTTCAAACAGGTTGGCATAATCGCTATTCAGACTGACTTGAGCGTTCGAAGCCGCTCGAAAACCCTGGAAACCGCCACACGCGACGCAGAAGTGCTCAGGCGCGCTGTTCGGGAACTCTTCGAAAAGTTCCTCGGGGAATCTGAACTTGAAATCCGCAGGGTCGGCGTGAAAATCTCAGGTTTTGCCAAGCAAGAGGCTGAGCAGAGGCGGTTGACAAGCTTTTTCCAAGGCAATTAACGCAATAACGGCGAAGATGAGTCGTTCGGCGTCTTTTAGTGCTTGTTCTTCGGGTTTTAGCGTTCAAGCTTTCTTGTTTTTCGTTTTGCTGGTTGTAAACGGCTTTCACAATCTTTATTAAGTCTTAATACTTGTATAGTAGTGGAAGAGCGAGGAGGATTGAAATGAGCCGCACCCAAAAAGAAAAAATTGAAAACCGCACAGAAGTTTCTCTTCACTTGTTACCCGAAGACGTTGAAGAATACGATGTCACCGCGGCAGACGACTACATAGAGCTTGATTTGGAAAAAAAGAAGAAAGAAGCAGACAAACCCCTTTACCTCAAAAGAATTTAACAAAAAAGCGTAACTTTTCCATGCGGATATTTCATATCTACCAATAATTTTTATAATAGATGCACCCCACATTACAATTTCAAAACACATGAGAGGGTTAATAATGCAGTTTACTGAAGGAAAATTAGGCAGGGCTTTCGTGTTGAGGTTGCATGACGGCGACAGGCTTCCCGACGTTATTGAAGAGTTCGCGGCTGAAAAAAACGTTTCCACCGCGCTTTGTTTCTTTCTAGGCGGCGCAAAAGAAAATAGCCGAGTTGTAGTCGGTCCCAAAGACTGCTACAACCTTCCTCCTGAGCCTATGGTTACGCTCCTTGAGGGAGTTCATGAAGCCTGTGGGGTAGGCACTATTGCAAAAGATGAAACAGGAAAACCAAAACTCCATATGCACACCAGCTTTGGAAGAAGCGAAAGCACCGTTACGGGCTGTATCCGCATGGGAGTTGAAGTGTGGCAAATAGGCGAAGTCGTCGTTCTAGAATTGACAGGAACCGCAGCGTACAGAGCTAAAGACAAAGACACGGGTTTCGAATTTTTAGAAGTACAATAACTCAAGCTGTACGTCGTTTGAGTCAACCTATATTGTTGGCATTTTTTAATAGTGTGTCAGATTGCTTTACGTTTTGAATGGGTTGAGGTGTGGGTTGCGCCTTTTTATCCCTGTCGGCGTATCAATTTTCAATTAGTTTAATATATATTGTTCAACCATCTGCTTTCTTGTGAGGATGGCGATGAGAAAGCATACCTGGGTGCTGATCATCCTCTTCATTATTCTTATTAAATCATACTGTATTTCTTCAGCCTCAAGCGAAAGCAATAGTTCCGGCAATGGCGAATGGGCGATGTTCCGTCATGACCCCAGCCGCAGCGGCTACACAACTAGCAGCACTCCAACAAACGATGTCAAACTCTTGTGGACATATGGAACGTGGGCAGCTGTACGAACTTCCCCTGCAGTAGCCAACGGCTGCGTTTTCGTAGGCTCCGCAGATTGGAACGTTTACTGGCTCAACGCCTCCAATGGCGAAATATTGTGGCACTTCCAAGCTGAAAATGAGCTGAATTCGTCACCTGCTATCGCAAATGGGAACATCTACGTGGGTTCAGACAACGGCAGTGTTTACTGTATAGATATCGCAACAGGAGCGGCTATTTGGACATCGACCGTCGGAGGCTTCGTGTGGTCTTCTCCTGCAGTTGTGGAAGGCTACCTCTACATAGGTTCCGGAGACCACGACGTGTTCTGCTTTAACGCTTCAAACGGAGAAGTCATATGGCGCTACTCAACTTCGCACCCCGTAAGATCATCGCCTGCAGTCTCAGACGGCGTATTATACGTTGCTACTGACGACTTTTTTCTCTACGCTCTTAACGCGTCTACAGGTACTGAAATATGGCGTACCCACACGGGAAGCGTTTTCTCCTCGCCTAGCGTATACAACGGCCATGTGTACATAGGCTCCACTGACGGTTACGTTTGCAGTTTGAATGCTTCCACGGGCGCCAAGATTTGGGAGTATCTAACGGGTGGTTCAGTGTCGTCTTCTCCAGCTGTCGCTTACGGATGCGTCTACATAGGCTCCGACGACAACAGCGTTTACTGCTTAAACGCTTCCAACGGCAAGAAAATATGGGAGAGCCCAACTGGATACTGGGTCAGGTCGTCACCCGCAGTTGCAGACGGAAGCGTCTATGTAGGCTCTGAAGACTACAACGTTTACTGTTTTGATGCTTTTACAGGAGCGAAAAAATGGATTTATGCAACTGAAAACTTTGTGGATTCTTCTCCCGCAATAGTAAACGGCACCCTATACGTTGGCTCCATGGATCATCACGTTTACGCTTTTAGCCTTGGTGGCTCAACTGACGCTTTGCTCTCGCAATCCACAGACTCTTTACCGTGGACTACTATCCTGTTTGATTTAATTGCGTGTGCTGTGGTAGCGGCGATTACTTTTGCATTCCTGCGCTTTATCCAGTCGACTAGACGAGCAAGAAAAGCTGAAAACAAAATTTCCAGCCAAAAACTTCCTTGGCTTTCACAACACGTCGACGCGCTTTGTATTTTGGCAATTCTGGCTTTTTCAGCATTATTCTTTGTTAACCTGGGAAGCGGGTCGCTTTGGGTTGCCGACGAGCAAACATACTCTCAATGGGCGTTTCATATGCTTAAAGAAGGAGACTACATGACGCCTTGGGCTTTTGGTGACGTATTGATGTGGATTGGCAAGCCGCCGATCTTCATGTGGTTGATGTCTCTCTCCTACCAGGTGTTTGGCGTTACCAGCTTTGCCACAAGGTTTTGGAGCGCGGTATTCGGCGCGTCCTCCTTAGTTCTCGTCTTTTATTTAGGAAAGAAACTTTACAACGTGCACGTTGGACTTGCTTCGGCGCTAGTTTTAGGCACATTCACCACGTTCTACGTTTTTGCAAGGCACGCCATGCTAGATGTTCCTTTCGTCTTTTTCATGTTGGCAAGCATATACTTTTTAGTTCTAAGCGAAAAAACAGAAACCCCTAGACGTTACGTTGCTTTAGGCGGCTTGTTCTTCGGCTTGGCGTTTATGATAAAACAGGTTGCAGCATTTTTGATTCCGTTAATCATTTTTGTCTATTTTGCCGCAACAAGAAGAACCGTCAGGTATCTTTTCACAAGACGTTTTGCTCTTTTTTGGGGAACAGCCATTCTGATTGTTGCACCGTGGATGATTTACATGACTCTCCGCTTTGGACCCGACTTCTGGTATTCCTTTTTTGTTTTTTCAGGCATAATAAGGGCAAGCACACCCATTGAAGGCCACGTTGAAGGCTACCTTTTTTACTTCAACTACTTGGTTAACAACGACAACCTGTTTTGGGTCATGCTTCTACCGTTTTCGGCAGGGCTTTGCGCGTTCAACGCTGTCATTAAGCGTTTAAAAGAAAACACTTTAATTCTCGCATGGATGCTGATTGTGCTTCTGGTATTCACTTTGATTCAAACAAAACTTGAATGGTATATTTTGCCAGCTTTTCCAGCTTTCGCCATCGCCATAAGCAGTTTTCTGTATCAAGTAGCAAAGAAAATTCCGGTTGCCACTCGGTTATTTGTATCCAAAGCCCAAGACATAGTTGAGGCTGTTGCGCAGAGGGTAACGTAGAAGGTGCGGTTGGTTAGGTTCCAGCTAAGCGTAGGGTTCGTGGAAACCAGCTAGGAAGGTTCTGTAAGGCATTTCGCCGAAGAATGGTTCATCTCCTGTTCCTCCGAACCTTCCAGACTCAAAAAGCAATGTAGTAACGTTCGAGTAAGTTAATGTTGTATTGTAGAATGGCGATTCAGCTCCATAATCGTAAAGAATGGCGTATTTTACGTTGCGCTGTTCACAAAGGCTAACAAACTCTGTGATGTTGAACTGGGGTGTGAAGGAGTCAACAGCTAACTCAGGATACTGCCAAATCTGATCCTGTGACACATTTTCGGGTAGGTAAAACCAAAACATTTCCTGGTTTAAAAGGTTGAAAGCGCAAACGATAACCGCTGACTCATTTTGGTTCATGTGACTAGCCACGTAGTTCGCTGTTTCCTCAATTGGGATGTGAATTTGATCTCTCGCAGTCATCTGGTAAGATTCATAGCCGCTGTAAATGATTCCAGATGCAATTAATACCATAAAAAGGACTCCAGCAATTTGATTGATGCGCCGTTTTTTGAGATTCGATTGCACGGACTTCCAAACAACGCGTATCTTTTCATAAACGAAGAAAATGAAGCTTGCCGCTGAAATCGCCAGAACGGGAAAAATTGGAGTTATGTACCGCCATTGTTTGTTAGTGAGCAAAGTGAAGAAAACGTACGTCACTGCGAACCAGACGAGAAAGAACTTGTCTGCAGGTTTCCTTCTCCAAGCATACAAGCCTAATCCCAGCAAGCCTAAAATGTAAATGGGCAATGACACAGGGTGAACTGGTATGTCATTATACGGCCAAGTCATCTCGATTAAATAAAATACTGGAAGAGGGAACCGTGCGCTGTAATCCAGTCTTTCTTCATGTCCCCCGCTTATCGTGTATAATACTTTTCCAAAGTTGTTAAAACCGCCCGCTTGGAAGAGCACAATCAGCCAAGGCGCCACGACCAAACCAGCTATCAACGGTATAACCAGAAACCTAGCGAATTTCCATTTCAGTTTTTTCCGTCCCACCAGCAGTAGGCCTACTATCATCACTAGTCCAGCGACCAGAACTTGGTACTTGGCGAGGAAGCCTACGCCTAGGGCTAAGCCGGTTATAATCAGTGTTCTGTCCTTTTCGTTGCTTAGCCAAGTGAAGAAAAAGAACAAGGTGAACGAAAAGAAGAATATCAGCATGGTCTCCAGCATTGCCACTCTTGAAAGCCAGAAGAACCCTGGCATGGTTCCAAGCAGCACGCTTGAAAGCAGCGCGGTTCTCGGTTCGTAGGCTCGATTTGCGAACTCGAACACGATCCAGATTGCAAAGAGCGAGAAGGCTACGGCTGCCAGTCGCCCAGAAGCGGCGCCCACTCCAAACAGTTGGAAGCAGCCTGTGGTTACAATATCGTAAATTGGCGGGTAATACCCGTAGATTGTCAAGTATCTGTCTGTTTGACCGCCGGCTAGGAGCAGTCCGCCGTTCATGTGAGGCATTTCGTCCCACTGCAACGTCATGTAACCCAAGTCGAGCAGAAGAAAAGCCGCGTAGACTACAGTGAAGACGAGTAGAATCAGCCGCAACTTGTTAGTCTTGCTTGCAAGCGTCCTTCGTAGCCCTGCGGAAGAGGCTTTCGCCAACCGTTTGAGGGTGCCGTGGACTCTGCTTGTCTGCTCTGTTGTCAACTTCCTCACTCTTGGAGAGAGCATTAATTAGAACTTATAGAAAAGGATTTGTCAAAACTGCTTTAACCCTTGTTTAACCGGGGAAAGTTGCAAAACGATTTAATTAGGGCTGGCAGTTTTCAAATATTCTGTACGCGGCCAAATAGACTTATGTCGGAAACTGCGAATGTTATGACCATAATTGGACTGAATAGAACAACCCTTAAAACCGAAAGACTACAAAGTGTTGAAAATGAACTTATCAATCGTAATACCCGCTTATAACGAGGAAAAAAGGGTAAAAGCTACTTTGGAACATTTGATTGAAAAGTTCAATAAATCATGTGAAATTTTGATTGTTTCTGAAAGCACGGATAAAACAAACAGTATTGTATTGGCTTTTTCAGAGGCTGCGCCGTTTGTGAAGCTTGTGCCTTCCGCTGGACGGTTGGGTAAAGGCGGTGCTTTCAAGAAGGGCTTTGCGCGTTCGCATGGAAACATTGTGATGTTACTGGATTCAGATCTTCCTGTACTTCTTTCTGACGTTGAAAACGTCATGTTAACAATCGGCGAAGTAGACGTTGCTGTCGCTTCAAGAGAAATTGAAGGCACAAAAATAGTGGTTTATCCTCCGTTGGTACGAGTATTCGCCGGCAAAGTTTTCTCAAAACTGTTCAATTTCCTGTTCGGTCTTAACGTGAGGGATACTCAGTGTGGTTGTAAGGCCTTCAAACGGGAAGTTTTGGAGAATGTTCTTCCCGCTGTGGAAAGTAACGGCTTCGAGTTTGACGCAGAACTTTTATTTAGATGCAAAAAAATGGGGTACACTATAAAAGAGGTTCCCGTGAACTGGAGTTACAAGCCAGATTCAAAGCTTAATCTCTTTAAAGACACAATTAGTATGGGTAAAGGTGTCCTGAAACTATGGCTAAAAACATACGTAGCCATGCAGAAGAATTAGAGGAAATAGGAGAATGCGACTTCTGGAGCAAGGTGAAAACAAGGCTCATTTTAAACTTGGTTGAAGGAAAAACAGTTTTGGACGTGGGCTGCGGCTCTGGCCGCTTGTCAAAAATTTTGTTAGAAAAAGGGTATAAGGTAACAGTAATCGACAGCGACGAAAAAGCAATTGAAATCGCAAAAAGGAAGGGCGTCACGGGATTCGTAGCTGACATAAGCAGCTGGGAAACCGACTTGAAATTTGACTGCGTAGTGGCTGGTGACATACTGGAACACATCGACGACGACCGATTCGCCATCACAAGGCTCTACAACATGCTTAACCAAGGCGGATACCTCATAGTGAATGTGCCCTCATACAAGTTTCTGTTCGGGCAACACGACATATCTCTTGGACACAAACGAAGATACTCTGATAGTGAACTCAAAGCTAAACTTGAAGAATCCGGCTTCAAGATAGAAGTTCAAAGACACTGGAACCTGACGGCTTTGCCCATAACCATTCTCGTAACAGGAATCTTAAAACGGGATTACCCACACGAAAAAGTTTCAAGAATAAAGCCACTTTCTAACATTCTCGAAAAACTGCTTTCTGTGGAAACCAAAGTAAACCGCCTGTTTGGCATTTCCATTTTATGCAAAGCTAAAAAAGCTTGATAGGCAGCTTCTTTCGAAGCTGGACACGTGACTGAAGCGCAGACAGGCTTTCCCTTCAAAGTCGCAATCCTTGTTTTAATGGATTTCATCCTCCGACTTTTAGGTTTGTTAATTATGAACGCAAATTTAGCTTGTTTCAATCCTTGTTTTAATGGATTCCATCTCCGACGGGGCTTGGAAAACTTTCAAGCTGGACACATGACTGAAGCGCAGGCAGGCTCTTTGTTACCCGAAGTTGTAGTGTTTTCTGATTTTCTTTTCGATGTTCCATGTGCATTTGAGGCCTTTGGGGAACACTACGTAGTCGCCTTCTCCGAACTCAACGTTTCCCTCCGGTGTTTCGACTACTGCTTTCCCCTTCAGGATTAAGCATGTTTCTTGTATATCGTATTCCCATGGGAACTTGGATTCTTCTTTTTCCCAGATTGGCCATGACTCAGCTTCTTGCTGCTCTTTTTCAGATGGTTTCTTAACTTTCGGCTTCATTCCTATTCACGTGTATATCTTCTTTTAACAAAGATAAAAACGCCTTGGTAACTTATTGTAGATTCTAACTCTCCTTGGACAAAAGTATTTCATCATTAATGCCGAAATGGTGTTACAGGCAGAAGCGATTAGCGTTTTACACATTGTCCAGTGGCGGGTTCAAAATGATATGTTTTACCGTAATCGCAGTTTTTGCAGTCATCTTTCGTGTTTTGACCATACGGGCAACCTTTCAAGTCGGCTATACTTAATCACCTCAATGCATGTACTGTTTTGTAGTAGCCCGAAGGAACGGGCGCCTCATCATGAGTTCTTAGGTATGCAACCCCGGGAAAATAAAATATTTCCCTCTTTTTTCTAATTTTTGCTAGTTGATGACATTCAAGCAGCTTTTATCTCGTGAGCGCTATTTAACGTGTTTTGCCTGGAGAAAGCAAAACATTAAATGTTACGCTTTGAGGCCATCAAGTCTCTTGCAGAGTTCCTCAAGTACGAGCTCCTTTTTCTCTTTGCCTAAATGAAATAGGACTTTGGAAACCATTTCGTTGGAGATGGTGAAGATGTAATTTAGTTTTATTACGCTGTCTTTTATCGCACCTTC
>JAFGLT010000001.1 GCA_016927895.1 Candidatus Bathyarchaeota archaeon
CAAGCTGCTGTTTTTAATCATTTCTATAACGAGTTGGGGATTCTCTTGCCACTGTGGTTTTGACATATCAACAGTACTTGAGCTCATGTGACCGTAACTATTAATGAATCGCGCATAGGCTGAACCGAAACCCTCCTCATTGAGTTGCTGGGGTGAAATGCTTCCGTTCTCTAGACCGCTTTGCATTTCTGGTGAAAGAAGATCGTAAATCCTTCTCAGGTTTTGCAAGCTGGGGTTTGGATCAACGTCTTGAAGCTCTTTAATGTTAAATCCAATGGTCTTGTCAATTCCTTTTCTCTTGAGAAGGGATCGCAGTACAGTGTGGTGGAAGCTTCTTATCAAACGGACAATAATTACGTTGTAGGAGCATTCTTCATTTACCCTGATTATTTTGTCTATGGCAGTGAAAGTCTCTTTTGCATCAAGATTTAGTTTATCCATTTTGTATGAATCGATGATTCGCTTCTGTGAAGCCAAGAAAGTGCGAATTTTCTTTGTGATTGTTATGTTCCTGAGGACAAAAAACGCAAGCCGTGGCAGATATTTGAACATTTTCATAGTCATCTTCATCTTTGGTTTGCTGCCTTTGTGGGCTTCTCCTAGCATCATTATTTCAAGAGTTTCCCTGGGCATGCCAAATAAAGCAAAGAAGTCTCCGAAAAGACCCATATTGAAATAGGCGCGATAGTAGAAAGCCTTGGTCATTTTATTAATATCAAATCGATCTTCCCCGGTAAGTTCAGTTAGCAAACGCTTCCATGAGCTGCTTAGAAGTGGAGTATTAACAGACCAAACAAGAGGAAGTATAACACCTGGAAGCATGTCTTTTGCTATCTTGTTAGAATAGATCTTTAATCCTTCCAAACTGCGCAGGTTTTCAGCGGTTATCCAGATTACCTCATCTCCATGTAGGATCCACTGCAAAAAGAAGGGGCTTTTTAAAACCCTTTGTATTTGCGATGCTTCGCTAACAATTTTTTCAAGGGTTTTAAGGTCGCCAAGAAGACTCTCAGGTAGATTGCCGACTAGCTTGCCTTTCTGGAAGATTAGCTGTTGAAATTGAATTTCATCACAGTTTGACTTAGCTGCAGTTAGCTCCAGTATTGTCTCGTCTGCTCCGTTTAAGGGATTTCTAGTGAAAGCATTGCCAGAAAAACGGAAGGAGGGGACCTCGATTAGGAGGATAGGGGCTGTTTGAATATCCGGGGTCTTTTTTTGCTTGACACGGGAGAGTTCTTCGATTTTGCTTTGTATACAATCAAAGCCTCTAAGCGTGTTCTGCAGCAAGTGCTTCCCGAGTATCTCTTTATCTGTCCTATCTTTCGAAATGGAGACAACATAATGCTTCTCAGGATCAACTATTCGTCTAAGCGCGAGTTTTAGTTCGCTCGATCCTTTGGAAGTTGCAGATTGTAGTTCCTCAAAGGATGAAAATATTAGATAGCTTTTTGGAATAGCAAAGCCTTTCTTAGTCAAGAGAAGCAGATTTTTAGCTGTTTCACCAATTGGCGCCTCTGCAGACAGAGATTTAAGGTCTTTAATCTCCATGGCTTTTCACCTATTACTTGACTATTCGTACCTTAGGGCGTCGACGGGCTCCAGTCTTGAAGCACGCCAAGCTGGATAAATCCCGAATAGAATACTGACAGAAATTCCAAAGAACAGGGCGCTGAGGAGATTAGTCGTTGTAAGAATCGGAGTGCTTGGTATTCCGCCCATAACTGTTCCTTCAGTCGCACTGCTTATCATGCCCCCTAGTAAGTCCAGATTGTTGACACCAAGCGCTAGTAAATAGCCGAAGCCTATCCCTGAAAGAGTGCCCACAACTCCCATTATCAGGGATTCACTGAGGAAAATTGCCAAAACTGTGCCATCCTTCATGCCGATTGCTTTCATTATTCCAATTTCTCTGGTCCGCTCCATTAGCGAGATTATCATAATGTTCATTATACCCACGCCCGCAACCAGAAGAGAGATGGCGATTACGCCTGTCATGAGAACTTGGACCTGATCCATTACGGATGAGATTGTTTTGTAGATGGAAGCTGAAGAAACCACCAATATTTGGCTGTCAAATGCGTCCTCTATTTTCTTTGAAGTTTCAGCAATTGACTCTTCGTCGCTTTGCTCAACTTGTACGACGATTGTGGAGGTTTCAGTTGTGTTGAAAAAGCCCTTCGCACGTTCCAAGGGGATGTAAACTGAGTAGTCTGAAGGTCCTCCAACTGTGGCACCTCCGATTTCGTCCAATATGGCGATTGATGTGAAGTAGGAAGTCTCGTTAACAAATTCAAAGTCTCTTCGGATGGTGTATAGAATCTCAAAATCACGGTTGATTTCAGCTAGCAGTGTTCCATTCTGCCATGGGTCGTTAACGCTTTTTCCAATTATTGCGACGCTTTGGTTTTCATAGCTGTTTATGCTGCCTGCCGAGGCTTTGAAGCTCTCTGGGTAAACGGATTCATATTTCGCGAAATCAACTCCTACAACGCTGATTGGAATAGTGTAATTGCTGAAATTCCCATAGCAGGTTTTTTGGAGCATAGGGATGGTTTGCTTGACATTGTCGATTCTTTCGATTATCTCAGCATCTTCTATTAGCAGCTCAAAGTCCTTGAGTTCGTAGCCAAACCCTAAGTTTTGAGTTGTAACCACTATTGTGTCTGTGGCAAAACCCCTTTGCAGTTGGGCTTTCAAAGATATCTGGAAACCTTGAGTTATCGCCAGCAACCCTACTAGTGCGGTTATTCCAATCGCAATACCTAGTATTGTTAGCCCGGCTCTTAGTTTTCTCAATTTGATTGCGCTGGCCGCATAGGTAATTATTTCAGTAAATTCCATTTTTTCACCCTTTTACAATTTTGCCGTCTAACATCTCGAGAGTACGTTTTGTTTGGGATGCAACGTTATGGTCATGCGTAACCACTATGGTCGTTACCCCCTCGTCTTGGTTGAGTCTCTTGATTACTTCCATAATCTCCTGAGTGGTTTTGGAATCAGTGTTTCCGGTTGGCTCATCCATTAGAAGATAGCGAGGATTATTCGAAAGTGCTCTTGCAATGGCGACTCTCTGCCTTTCTCCCCCGCTCAACTCGGCAGCTTTGTGGTTTATCCTCTCGCTTAACCCTACGCTTTCTAGCAACTCAGAGCTTCTTTTGGTTCTTTCCTTCTTCTTGACTCCAGCAACGATTAGCGGCATTTCGACGTTCTTTTTAGCTGAAAATCTGGGTATGAGGTTGAAGAATTGAAAAACAAATCCGATTCTTCTTCTTAGTTCTGAGAGTTGACCGGAATTAAGAGTTGAAACGTCCGTTCCGTCA
>JAFGLT010000090.1 GCA_016927895.1 Candidatus Bathyarchaeota archaeon
GGTTTACGGTGCAAGGGACCCCTACCCCCCCGCCTAAGACCCACCGCCAAGGACTAGAGCAAACACAAAACTATAAAACTTTTCTAAGAGGCATTTGCTGCCGCTCTGGGTTTTCTTAGTTTTACGTGGAGAACCTCTAACTTTGAGGGCTTACTATGATGAACTTGTTTGTCCTGTTTGGCTGAGGATGTTTCTCGGCTTAATTTAGAACGCATCCATGTCAGTAATCTGGCAAATTCGTGTCTGCTTGCCATTGCAAGTCCAAAGAGTACAAGTGTGAACCCTAAATATTGCGTGCTTAGTAACAGGTTGTTTGTGCCGATTGGTGTGGGGTTAAAAAAGGTGTAGCCCACGTTTTTGTCCATTTCCACTCTGAGCAGCAGATAATCCCATTTGGAAAACGTATAAGCGTAAAACATGTTGGCTAACAATGCCTCTACTAGCACGAACAGTCCAATCAAAACGGCACCATAGGCGAGTATCTTATTCGTTTTTCCGCTATTTTTTGCTGAGTTGTACAGTACACTGCATTTGTTGGGCAGCGACGCGACTAACAAAGTGAAGAATGGCAGAGCTTGGTAATCGTATTTGATGGCGTTGTTGTAAGGTGATTTGAGGTTCAGTCCTGCCCCTAAGAAAGTGTTTACGCTTACAACGGTGACAACGGTTGTCAAGCAAATCAAATCATACTTGAGAAACTTTGAGAAGAGTTTTCTGCATGAAAAGCAAACAAGCAGGGAAAAGCTTACTGCAATCGTGAAAAGCCAGCCTAAACCATAATTCAGGAGAAAATTGCCGACGAAAAAGTACGAGGGAACAATCGTGCTGTTGTATTCTGCAAAGTCTTCATGATGCAAAATGTAGAATAGTCCTTGCCCTGAAATCACTTGGTACCATAAGAAAGAACATAATAGCACAGGTAAGAAGAAAGCGGCTAACCAGCTTAATGTGCTTCTTAGGTTACGCGGTCGCTGGTGAACATAGAACAGGAGTAATGGTATTAGTGTAAAAACGGCGAATGACTTTGTTAGAAAAGCAGCGGCGAAAAGACCTCCTGAAATGATAAAAAGCTTAAACGAACCCTTGCGGATGGCGTAGATTCCTGTCATCAAGCAGAGCAGACTGAAGAATAGGCACTGTGCATCGATGAGGAAGCTTCTCGAAAGTATGAGGTGCCATGGAGTTAAAGAGAAGAGGGCTGCAGCGAACAAGCCCGTTGTCTTGCTGTATAACGCTTCGCCGAGTTTGTACATCAAGACAGTGCAGCCGAGACCAAACAAGGTTACTAAGACTACACCTGTGTTTATTGATGAGCCGAATATTTTGAAGAAAAATGCTTCAAGGTAAAAGCCTAATGGTGGCTGGTTCATCAGGTTGCCGAAGTTGCCTACGTAGGGCATGCCCCATCTGAGTACACCTGTCGCTGCGTCGTATTCCCATTGGGTGTCCCCGTTTTGAAAAGGCCCTATCGAAACCGAAACTAAGAAAATCCCGATTAGAATGCTTAACAGCGGGTAATTTTCGCTCAGTACCTTCCTAAATGGTACACTTGTCAAACAAATACCCGTTATATTAATTATGAAACATCTTGGAAATAAAACTTTTCAAATTTTATTTTGGAGGCTTGAAGTTTTTGTTGGAGATATGGCGCTTTTCAGCTGGCTCGGTTTAGTCTTAGTACACGTAAGCCTCCGGCGTTAACGGCGTCCTGAGTGGGTTCAGGAGTCGTAGTCACATTCTGAATTCATAACTCTTTATATACGCGATACGCCCCTTTATAAAACAACAACTAAATCAAGGAACCATAAAATGAAAACCAAGAACGCACTTGGAACCTTGCTTATCAGCATAATTATGATAGGCTTACTGGCGCCGTTAGCAAAAGCTGACACCCTTGACCGAACAGATTTTGAGCAAGAAAGCTTTGCAAAAACAGTTGACTTCTGCGACTACGTCCGAGCCTACGCCACACTCCACGGCATCCCAGAACCCGACAACTTCGACAAGTGGCACGCTAACATGTACATGACCTACGTGAACACCAGCGGCTTAAAAGTGCTCTACGCAGGACTTGAAGACATAACCACAGACGAATCAGCCTACCTTAGAATCCCAATGCAATCATTCATAATGCACTACAAAACCAACCAAAACAACCGCGACGTCATCCTCGCCAGCACATTCCTCATGCTCATGGCATTCAACGAAACCACCACTTCGCTTTACCCCGACTCACCCGACAGAAACGACGTGCTCTACGCTTCATTTAGCCTAGGCTTTGACCTCAGCGACCTGGGCGAAACGTTGCCAGTGCTCAACAGCGAAACCGAAATCATTCCCCTCACCCACTCAGAAGACAAGCTTGAATGGGAATGGGGTATGAAATACACCAATCTAACCGCACTCTGGTGGAGAACATGGATAAACCCCAGCAACCCACGATTTGACAACAGCTGGCCAGTCGCCTTAACAGTCTACGATGAACTTACATTCACGTATAAGCTTACAATCGACCCAGACGAAGGCACCGCAACACTGCAGGAAAACCACGTAATCGGAAGAATGCGCCACCTCTTCGTTGGCATAATTCCAGTTCCACTCCTCTGCACATACTATAACAGCACAGGACACTATGGCACGTTCGGGAAAGTTAAACTCGACGATAACACCATCCACGACTTCATCCAAGACAACAACCTCGAAATGAGCATCATAAACTTTCAAACCTCAGTGATGGCTGACCACGAAACATACAGCCAAACACAATCAGGACAGAGCGTAACAGACGCGGAAACAGAGGTCACTGATACGTCCATAGATACTTACGCGGATGATGGAGAAAAAATATTCAACGCTGATTTCGGCACTAAAAAAACCTATAAACTCTACAATTACACGGCTGAAACATCAGAAACTACATACGACACTTATGAGTCAATAGCAAGAACCGCTAAGATATCGGGCTACGCAGGCAACGGAGGACTATTTGCATAC
>JAFGLT010000002.1 GCA_016927895.1 Candidatus Bathyarchaeota archaeon
GATTGTTCCGCGCCACTGCTCCTTGTTTATGAGCACTTTGCGGTCGAGGATTAAGGGGCGGTTCCTCTGGATGTCAATCATAAGTTTGAAAGAGTAGATTTTGGCTGAACCCGTGCTGGAAGTCACGTAGGCGGGCTGGTGCGTCATGATTTGCCCGTACAGCACAGCCATTTTTCCGCCTAAACCGAAGGTGCCTCTCATCTGTTTCAGCTTGTACTTTGAACCGTACAGGACCTGACCGAATGCTGAAGGAATAAAACGAGGCTGGATTCCGCAGCCGTTATCCTCAACTCTAAGCTTGTAGATTTGAGTGTCTTGGCTTGCTTCGCCCTCAAAAGAGAGGCGCACGTAAATGTCTGGTGGTATCTTGAGGCTTTCAGCTGCGTCCAACGAGTTTTCCACAAGCTCCCTAATCGCCGCGAATATGGCTCTAGACGGGTTAGTGAAGCCAGCGATGTCACGGTTACGGTAGAAGAAGTCGGATGCACTGATTTCCTGGAAGGTTGCCTGCGCCATTTCTAGCCTCCACCATTCTGGTCCTTTCTCATTATGATTCGCATACGTTATTGTTACGCTTATTCTTTAACTTAACTACGTTTTTCGAGGAAAAATCTCGGTTCAAAAAAGAGCACTTCTCACTTCTGCTGCAGACGCGTGTAATAGTACTCGCCAATCTCTTTCTGAAAAGTATCCATCTTTGAGTCTTCCTTGTTAACTCTGGGGCGTCTGGTGACCGAGTCTCTGCGGAAAGTAACGTTCATTTCTTTCAGGAAGATGTTCATGCCTTTTCTCAGGCTTGTAGGCGGGTTTGCGGTGCCGTTCACGCCTGGTTCTCCGCCGAAAACCATGAGCCTATCCGCGATGAAGTCTTGAGTTACCACGTCGTGCTCAACCACGAAAGCGGGCACGTTTCTGGTTTCAATGACTCTTCGGATGGTTCGCGCCATATTCAAGCGTTCCTCCACGTCCAAGTAGGCGCTGGGTTCGTCCAGCAACAGCAAATCAGCTTTCCGTGACAGGCAAGCGGCGATGGCGACTTTCTGCAGTTCTCCACCACTGAGCTCCATAACGTACCTGTCCAAAAGCAAGTTAAGCCTTAAAGGACCAAGAATCTCAGTTTTGTACCAACTCGACGTAAACGTTTCTTTAGCGATGCTCATGAGGAGTTCCTGGACTGTGCTCCCATACTCTGGCGCGATGTATTGAGGCTTATAGCTGACCGTCAACTCCCCAAACTTCTGCTTCTCGTCTGACTCTTCAAGCCCAGCCAAAATCTTCACGAAAGTAGTCTTCCCAATCCCGTTAGGACCAAGGATCCCGATGATTTCCCCCCGCTTGATCTCACCCGGCTCCGCAACAAGCTTGAACCCCTCAAACGTTTTTTCAAGCTGGTTCCAACTCAGCAGTGTTTCGCCTGCGCCTGCACTTATGGCTGGTGGCTTCTCGTGGAAAATGACGGCTTCTCTGCGGAACCTTATGTTCTCGTCAGGGATGAAACCTTGCAAGTAAATATTTATACCTGTTCTCACGCCGTGCACATGTGAAACCACGCCGTAGACGCCAGTGTTCCCGTAAAAAACACAGATTTGATCCGACAAGTAATCTATGATGGCTAAGTCGTGTTCAGCCACGATTATGGTTTTCTGCTCTTCCTTGAGGCTTCTTATGGCTCTGGCAACCTGCAGACGCTGCTTCACGTCAAGATAGCTGGACGGCTCATCGAAAAGGTAAACGTCTGCCTCTCGGCTCAGGGCAGCAGCCATTGCCACGCGTTGCAGTTCGCCTCCGCTGAGCACCTCTAACGGGCGGTCCCAAATCTTCCGGAGTTCAAGGGTCTCCGCCAACTTGTCCAACCTGTTTCTCTCGTTAACTTTCTCCAAGAGGTCGCTGACTTTGCCTGAAACTGCCTTCGGTATCTTATCCACGTACTGCGGTTTATGAGCGACCTTAAGCTTGCCTTCGCTTACCCTCTGGAAATACTCTTGAAGCGTTGAACCCCTGTAAAACTGGATTATCTCGCTCCACTCAGGCGGCTCCTCGAACCGTCCCAAGTTAGGTTTAAACTCGCCTGACAAGATTTTTAGGGTGGTGGTTTTGCCTATACCGTTTTGCCCAAGCAAACCCATAACCGTGCTTGGCGACGGGGTGGGCAACCTGAAAAGCTTGAACGAGTTAGGTCCGAAACGGTGACTGCAATCCTTATCCAACTCGTCAGGCAGATTAACTATGCTGATAGCCTTGAAAGGGCACTTTTTGACGCATATGCCGCAGCCGCTGCAGAGCATCTCGGAAATTACCGCTTTGTTTCCCTCTATCTTTATGGCTTCCACTCGGCTACGCACCATAGGGCAGTAACTAATGCATGTCTTATCGCACTTTTTCACTTTACACCTGTCAGCGTCCAGTACAGCAACTCGCGTCATGGCAAACTCGAAATATGAATTTCACTGGTAAGTTATAAACATGAACCTGAAGGGCGCGTGCAACCGATGTAATGAGCCAGTTGCCGTGCTCCTGTTGTACAATCATAGAACAAATTTTAAATAAACTCGACAACGAGAGGTAAGTAGGAGGCTTGTGACTTGCCTTTCACGACTCCACCGCGTCTAACTTCAGGATTTGTCGCTAAGGATTGATTGAAGATGGACAACCATAAGAAAATACTTCTTGTTGTCCTGCCACTCATCGCCGTTGTGATTTTATCTTTGATTCTTGTCGTAGAGCCACGTTTCAACACCACAGAATTAACTGTTGAAGAGAAGGCATTATCCATTATAACCGACGTTATAGGAATTGACCTGTCAAGATATAGCGTGGAACTCTACAATAACAACTCGGAACTTTGGGGGAGTCTTTTTCGGGAACACATTGATTATACTCTAGAATCTAATGAAAGCAAAATGCGGGTTATGATTACATTCGGAAATGGCACTCTGATTCACTGGGATTTGGCCAAGATTGATTCTTTACCACTTTCACCGATTTATGTTGAGCCGTTACCCGACAACACGCTTGATGTAGTTAAAGACGCTTTGCAAAGGTATCAAGCTTACTCTGAAGATTCAGTAGTTGAGGAAGCGCGCAATGTCTTGAATACAGTCACTGAATTAAAAACAATGAACAAGACAGTAGGCGATTTGAAAATACGAATAACTGTAAGAGACGGTTCCATTAATATCGATTGGGTGCGAACAAAAAACGGTCTTGACTTTGCAACAGGGCTAAGCATTAATTTAGCCAACGGCGTCATAGATGGATTCACTGACGAATCACGCTTTTTCAAGATAGGCAGTACAGACGTGAATATCTCAAGGGAAGAAGCCATAAGCATTGCTCGGGAGGAAGCAAAAACATATACTAGCGTGACTCTTTGGGGCATTGGGACATTTCGGTTCCGCGTGAAGGAAGAGCCAAGTACAGTACGGCTGCAGGTTGGAACAGCGAATTTCACGAGTTATCCTTACTGGGACGTTTGGTTCGCTGCCGACCCAGAAGTATATTCCGTTACCGGTGTTAAAGTAATAATGCGAGCGGACACCGGCGAAATCACCTACAGCAGCACAACACAAGGATTCTGATCAGCAGCATACGACCCAAATCCGCCGTAAATCTTCGTTTACTGGACTCTTCACGTTCAAACCTGAAAAAATAACACAGAAGTACTAAGCACATAGAAAAGAAAAATGTAAAATGTTCAATTTTTTCGCGCTGACTACCATTCCTCTTCTTCCCATTCTTCGTCTTCACCTTCTTCCCAATCGTCTTCTTCAAACACCATTCTGTTCACCTCCGCTTGTATTTTCGATGTACTGTAGCGTAGTAAGGAGCGCTTTAAACATTTTTATTCGTCAATTGTCGTAGTCTACTTCGAATTTTTCCGTGAATATCAGTGCTTTTCTATCCAATTTTCTCCATTTACTCCACGCATCAACTGCCTGCAAAGCATCAAAATGGATAAATTCGCGTCTGCCAGATTATAGCGTGGGATGATGTGAGGCGACGGCTTCGAGCGTTAAGCTGTGAGAAAAGCCATAAACCTACACTGACCCCTAAAGCAAACCGTTAACGAAGCTGTAAAATATGATTGAAGACTTCAATCTTTTAGCCACAACTTCGCGTGGAAACGAGCGGCAGATGCGTTATGAACTTACTTATCTGCTTAAGGATGAACTAGGAGACCCTGCGCCAACGGTTGGCAAGACAGGAATCAGAGGCTTAGTAGTGGCAAAAACCAGTTTAGACCCCTGCGACGTAGTAGAAAAGTTCCGCGCTATGCTACAGGAGCACCCCTACAAGTTCCGCTACGCCCTGCGAATAATTCCCATAGAAAAAGTTGTACCCACCAACTTAGAAGAAATAAAACGTGTAGCCACAGAACTTGCCGCCCGCTTCGAAGAAAACGAAACCTACAGAGTCACCGTGGAAAAACGCTTCACCAACCTCCACTCACGCGACCTCATAGAAGCAGCCGTAACAGGCATAGACGCGACAGGCAATGAAAAAAAAGTCAACCTGGAAAACCCCGACAAAATCATGCTAATCCAAGTCCTCGGCGGCTTAACAGGCATGGCACTCATAAAACCCAACGACGTTTTAGCCGTTTTAAAAGAAAAAATGCTCTAAATCTACAGCTGAGTCGGCAACAAAGCCACCCTTTCTATAACAAGGTCAACCAAAGCATCCTCACCATTATTCTTCTCCAAAACCGCTTCAAGCTCAACATCAGTTATCCCAAAAGCTTCCCGAATCACTCCAACTTTATCCTGTGAAATCTCAAGAACCGAATCGTCGGGTTCCTCACCGACGCACTTTGAAACCTCTGAAAGAACAACTTTAACGGACTCGGCGCATTCACCAATTATCACCACGGCAACATCCGCAGAAGCACATTTCACGCCCATGAAGTCTATGGCCTTTTGAATCTGCCGTTGAGCAGACGCGTAAAGCATAGTCTCCATCGCCACGCTCTTGGATACGTTACACTCGTTTTTAAAAGCCAGTAGCGCATTCAAAACTGCAAAGTACAAGTGCTGCCAAGTAGCCACCAACCCCGCGTCGAAAAACTGAACCCAAGCGTTTTCAGGCAGCGCCTTACGTGTTGCCTTCACGAACTCTTCAGAATCATCAATGCCCAAGTTTCTGAAACCCGTGATTTCCAAGTACTTACCCGCCTCCTCAATGTACTTCAGCATTTTCTCTCCTCAAATATTTCTTTCAGAGACTCTTCAACAAGTTGTTTGGGCAAGCCTGCCTTTACAAGTTTCGCAGTTTCCACGTTAACCGTGTTTTCATCTCCGTGTTTCTCCAAGATTTTCCTGATGATTTCCTTTGCATCCCACGGAAAAACCACCCAACCAAGCGTTTCCTTCTCCCAGTAGTCAGGCGTAACCACGCTTAAGGGCTTACGATAAACGGTGGCGACTCGAACCTCTGAAGCGCCATGCTGCTTAAGATGCTCTACAGCGAGACGCAAGCTTTTACCCGTGTCCGCCACGTCATCAACCAACAACACCTTTTTTTCCTTCACATCCGCAGAAACACCCTGCGTCAGCACTGGCGCGTTCTGGGTTTCGGCAACAACCAAGTAAAACTCGACTCTTATGATGGCGAGCGCGTGGATTCCTAAAAGGTCAGATAGAACTCTGGCGGGTACCCATCCACCTCTTGTGACGCCTACGATGACGTCGGGTTTGAAGCCGCTACGGCGAATTTTAACCGCCTGGCTGAGCAGCATAGCATAGATTTGACTCCAATTTGGCACTTCAAACTCTTTGGTTGCCACGGTTAAGTCCCTTTATGTTTTAAAGATGAAAACTGTTGAAAACTTATAAGCTTAAACGTCAATCCTGATTTTCTGCTTTCCCGGCGGTTCGTTCTCCAGCGCGATTGCCCTGTTTATTAGGAAGAGCACTTTTTCTTGCATCAGTTAAGCATTGAGATAAATCATGCTTATATTAGAAAGGTTTTTACTTTAGTTGTTGTATGAGTGAGAGCAAAAGCGTATAGCGTATTGCGAGGTTAAACGTTATGTCTGTATTTGCAGCACCAGGAGCATATGATCGTGCGATAACAGTTTTCTCCCCAGACGGGCGGCTCTTTCAAGTTGAATATGCCATGGAGCTAGTAAACCGTGGCGCAACAATTATGGGAATCCAATGCGCAGAAGGCGTAGTTCTAGGCTCAGAAGAGAATATTGAGCCCCTTGAAGAAGCAGAATATTCATGGAAAATCTTCAAGGTTGACGACCACGTAGGCGCCGCCATAGTGGGTCTGAGCTCCGACGCCAGAGTACTCATTGATCAAGCGCGGATATACGCGCAAAGCAACAAGCTAACCTATGATGAACCCGTAGACGTGGAAGTTGTAACCAAAAAGATATGTGACATACAGCAGATGTACACTCAACACGCTGGAGTGAGACCCTTCGGAGTTTCACTGATCTTCGGCGGAGTCGACAAAACTGGAGCGCATGTTTTTGGAACGCACCCCAGCGGAACCTACAGAGGATACAAAGCCACTGCTTTAGGCGCAGGAAGAGAAACAGTGCTGGCAGTATTGAAAGATGAATACCGTGAAAACCTGAGCTTGGACGAAAACCTTAAGCTTACAGTAAAGTGTCTGGTGAAAGCGTTGGAAGCAAGACAATTGCCGCCCAGAATAAAAATCGCTGTTATCCCCACCGAAACGAAACAAATGCAAATGCTGACTGACGAGAAAATCGAAAGCTATATCAAAGAGCTGGGTTCGAGCAAGTGACAACTTAATGAGTGAGAAGTACACCATTGCACGGTTAACAAAAGATGATGAGCATTTTGAAATTCTGGTTAAACCAGATAAAGCATTAGACTACCGTACGGGAAAAACTTCTCGAATCACCGAGGTTTTAGCAGCAGAAATCATTTTTGTCGACGCAAACAAAGGCACCAAAGTTTCAGAGGAGCAAATGAACAAAGCCTTCGAAACAACGGACCCATTAAAAATTGCAGATGAAATACTGAAAAAAGGTACGCTTCAACTGACAACCGAGCAAAGGCGCAAGATGGTGGAAGACAAAAGAAAACAAATTGTTGACTTCATATCAAGGCAGGCAGTTGACCCGAAAACCAATCTTCCTCACCCGCCTTTACGAATAGAAAACGCTATGGAACAAATCCGCTACCAAATAGACGCGCATAAACCTGTGGAAGAACAAGCTAGGGACATAGTGAAGCTTTTACGGCCGATTTTGCCTTTGAAAATCGAGCAGATTTCCGTGAGCGTTCGGATACCTGCTGCGTATTCAGCAAGAGCTTATGGTTCACTTAAGAGTGCCGGCGAAATCAAACAGGACAATTGGCTTTCAGATGGTTCATGGCAAGGTGTAATAGAGATGGCTGCTGGCGCATACGCTTCGTTTCTCAACAAACTTGGAGACATTACAAAAGGAAATGGAGAAGCGAAAATACTTTCTTAAAAGAAATTTGAATTGGAGGTTAATGAATTATGCCAACATATTTTGAAAAAAAACAGCTTGTAACGCCTGGAGAAATGCTCGCTGAAGGCGACTACTTAGCTGGAAACAACACGTACGCGGAAAATAGTAAAATCTACGCCTCAAGAATCGGGCTTGCGGACTGTAACAACAAACAAGTAAACGTCGTCGCTTTACGGTCATTTTATTTCCCTAAGGTAGGCGACATAGTTATAGGCACAGTCTTAGAAGTGGGATTCAACGGTTGGACCGTAGACATCAAAGCACCCTACACAGCGCTTCTGAGAGCTTCTGATGTCCTGAGTAGACCGTTCAAACCACAAAACGACGAGTTATCGCAGGTTCTCGCTGGGGGCGACTTGATAGTTGCCAAAATAGCTTCGTACGACAGAGCCCATGACCCGCAGCTCACGGTTGGCGAGCCCGGTTTGGGAAAAATAACCCGTGGACAGATAATTAAGGTAACTCCGTCGAAGATTCCTCGTGTTATAGGCAAAAAAGGTTCCATGATTTCTATGATAAAGCAGGAGACAAACTGCCAGATAATTCTCGGCGTCAACGGAGTCATACTGGTTACTGGGAAAAACCCTGACAACGAGGACCTCGCTTTGGCGGCGATCCAAAAGATCGAAAATGAGTCCCACACAAGCGGTCTAACAGATCGCATTACACAGTTTCTGAAAGAAGAAAAAGAAAAAATGGAGGAAAACAAGAATGAATGAAAAACCTGAAAAATTAATTGATAAAAAAGGCTTAAGATTGGATGGAAGAAAAGCAGACGAGTTAAGACCTGTAAAAATTGAAGTAGGTATCTTGCCAAACGCTGATGGTTCAGCGTATATTGAACATGGAAAAAACAAGATTTTGGCTGCGGCGTTCGGTCCAAGAGAGATGCATCCTAAGCATTTGTCGCGTCCAGACCGTATGGTGTTGCGGTGCCGCTATCACATGGCGCCTTTCTCCGTGGGAGAACGCAAGTCACCCGCGCCGTCAAGAAGGGAAATTGAGCTTTCAAAAGTAATCAGGGAATCCCTCGAACCTGCAGTGTTCGTGGAGTATTATCCGCGCACTGGTGTAGACGTTTTCATTGAAGTCTTGCAGGCGGACGGGGGAACAAGATGTGCAAGCATCACTGCAGCTTCCTTAGCATTAGCAGACGCAGGTATTCCCATGCGCGACATAGTGGTTGCGTGTGCAGCTGGCAAAGTTGAAGACAAAGTAGTTCTGGACCTGTTTGACACTGAAGATAAAGTAGGCTCAGCAGATGTTCCAGTGGCTTTCATGCCTAATTTGAACGCGGTTACGCTACTGCAGATGGATGGAATATTAACACCTGATGAGTTTGAAAAAGCAGTGAGCATGGCGATTGATGGATGCAAAAAGATTTACGAGTTGCAGAAGGAAGCGTTGAAAACGAAGTATATGCTCCTTGAGGCGGAAGAGGAGGTTGAAGAGTAATGTCGTCACTTGTAACACGTGTTAAACTTAAGCAGATAGAGCAGTTGATTGAGAAGGGTAAACGTCTCGATGGAAGAGGATTAACTGACTACCGAGAAATCAAAATTGAACAAGGCGTAATTGAAAAAGCCGAAGGCTCAGCTAGAGTGTTGATGGGAAAAACCGAAGTGCTTGTTGGTGTAAAAATTGAAACTGGCACGCCGTTTCCAGACACTCCTGACGATGGAGTTATGACGGTTAACGCGGAGCTTGTGCCGCTGGCGTCGCCTGACTTTGAGCCTGGTCCTCCAGACGAAAACTCTATCGAGTTGGCTAGGATAGTTGACCGTGGAATACGCGAGTCTCACGCTATAGACACCGCAAAATTATGTATTACGTCTGGAAAGAAAGTGTTCGTTGTTTTCGTTGACGTTTACGTGCTTAACCACGATGGTAACCTGATTGATGCTTCAGCCTTAGCTGCTGTGGCTGCGTTGATGAACACGAAGATGCCCAACTACGAAGTCAAAGACGACGAGGTAATAATCAAGCAGGGTTACACTCCGCTTCCGATGACAAGCCACCCCATAACAGTGACGCTTGGAAAAATAAACGACAAGCTAATTGTTGACCCGTGGCTGGAAGAGGAGCAGGTTATCGACGCGAGGCTGACGATGGCATTTAACGACGACGGCAACATTTGCGCTATACAGAAGGGATGTGCAGGCTATTTCACACAGCAACAGATTTTAGAGGGAATGAAGCTAGCAAAAGAGAAAGCTACAGAACTGCGTAAAAAACTGAAGTGGTGAAAACTTGGGAAAAACAAAAAAAGTAGGTCCCGCACGAGGCTTAGGAGCCCGATACGGTTCCACAGTCCGAAAACGCTACGTCAGAGCAACCGCGGGACTTAAAAAAGCCCACAGATGCCCACAATGCGGCTTCCAACGGGTAAAACGCGAAAGCGTAGGCATCTGGAAATGCAAAAAATGCGGCTACACGTTTGCCGGCGGCGCGTACAAGCCTTCCACAAAACTCGGTGTTGTAGCTAAACGCGCAGCTAAAGGAACCGTCGCAGGCGAAATAACCGTCCCAGTTCCAGTAGCAGACGAAGAAACCGACTAACCCCAACCTATTCTTTTCCAGTTTTTCGTTTACATCCAGCATATTTTAAAATGCAAAGCACCCCATTCAATACTGGTAGGCTTGAAAATGAAAGCTAAAGCAACCATCCGCCTGCGGATATCTTCAGAAAAACAGTTAACAACACTTCTCGAAGCTTTAGCACCTGAAGCTAACAGACCCGTAAACCTGCGGACAAAAGCTGTTCTGGAAAGAGACGGCGACTTCGTAGTCCTCAACGTTGAAGCAAAAGACACAGTTGCCCTACGCGCCGCGTTAAACGCTTACCTAAGATGGATAGGTTCAACAATGAAAGTTCTAGAAACCGCCGAAAACTCTTCGTAACCCCGCCCAAAGCTTGTAAGCTGCACGACTAGACCCACTATAGGAGTATGTAGATTCAACTTTATTCTTTTAGGGGGTTGCTATGATGTAACGAGGGTCTGGATAAAAACATCTCGATACCGGAAATCTAGAGAGAACAGATGACTTGTCTCCTGTTCTTAGTGTGTCCTCAGTCTTTGGAGTATATAGAAAACTTGGTTAAGAAACTTTGACTTGACTGTAGGGTTTGGTTAGTCAAGAAACCTTGACAAAAACGCTTTTACAACAGAAAAACCCCGTTATTACTGGTAATAGGCATGGCTAGAAGTTCTGTTCTGCTGCTTGTTCTCATATTGCTAATATCATCCTGTCTATTCTTGCCTCTGTCAGTAAAAGCATACTCCAAAACCATCGTCGTTCCAGATGAGTACTCAACAATTCAAGCAGCCATAAACGCTGCCGCTCAGGGAGACACCATATTTGTGAAGAAAGGAACTTACGAAGAAAAAACGTTGATAATAACCAAGCCGCTCTCTCTCATAGGCGAAGGCGCCGATTTCACACAGATAAACTTGGATCCCCCACGCTACACATCACCCCCAGATTATTTCAACCGAACACATTCTTGGTTTGGGCCCTCAATCACAGTTGAATCAAACGACTTCAAACTCTCGGGCTTAATAATAACTACCACTGTTCCAAGCAACAAAACTGGTGGCACAATCTCCATAACTGGAAATAGAACCCAGATAATAAACAACAATATGGAAACTGGTCTTACTGTTAACGGTTCTTACTGTAACATCACAAGAAACACCTTTATGATGGGGGTAGGCTTGTACGGTTCATACGGTAATGTTTCTCTAAATAAAATAATCGGAAGCGGCGGCATCTACGTTTTTGGAGTTTACAACAGTGTTTTTTCAAATAACATCGCTGGAGAAGATAATGAGGGGATCCACGTTGAAGGCGCATCTTGCATAATTTACGGTAATAACGTTGTTGAAAACTCGGGAATTGGCGGTATCTACGTGAGCAGTAATGAAACTATAGTTGCCAAAAATTTTGTAGACCACTCCAGTATTGGCATAAAAGTGGGCGGTTCAGATAACATCATTTGCGCAAACAAGGTAACAAACAATGGGGTGGGGCTCGTAGCAGATACAAGAATATATAACTACTACTGGAAGGCTGAAGCTACAGATTCGGAAGGAAACAACAATTTTTACGCAAATTACGTGGCAAACAACGATGTTGGCATAGACATTGACCAATGTCCCGATAATAATGTGACTTCTGTTTTCTACTATAATAATTTCGTGGATAATACTTTTCAGGTGGAGACTGATGATTGGGATGATGTTTATGGAAATGACAGTTTTGATAACGGCGTGGAAGGCAATTACTGGAGTGATTATAATGGCGCTGACGCTGACGGCGACGGCATAGGTGACACGCCATACGTGATTGACGCAAATAGACAAGACCGTTTTCCGCTTATCACCCC
Organism: Candidatus Bathyarchaeota archaeon; assembly: GCA_016927895.1. GTDB lineage: Archaea > Thermoproteota > Bathyarchaeia > Bathyarchaeales > Bathycorpusculaceae > SG8-32-3. The sequence goes on from JAFGLT010000002.1 coordinate 11,862, forward strand.
CTTTGACATCGACAGCCTAAAATTAGATTTGTCAGATTGCATGTTCCCTCCTTTAATCCAGCTGATTAGCCCGATAAACGCGACCTACCTGCCAACAGACCTAATCTTGGAATTCACGGTTAACAAGCAAACCTCAAGGTTAAGCTACAGCCTCGACGGCGAAGCAAACACAACAATAACAGGAAACGTCACATTGCCAAGACCATCCTACGGTTCACATCAAATTCAAGTCTACGCAACAGACTTAGTTGGACACAAAAGCACTTCTGAAACAATATATTTCAGCGTAACCGAGCCTTTCCCAACAACGCTAGTCATAGCTTCCGTAATCACAGTAACTGTCGTTGGCATAGGTCTACTGGTCTACTTCAAGAAACGCAAACACTAAACAGCGTTCACTTTTGCTTTCCTTAAGAAAGTTTTATCTTCGAAAGGAGGGTGATTATAGTTGAGGAGGGATTGCATTATTTTGAATGAAGCCAAGATTAGAGTTCTAAATGAAAATGACTTGGATGCAGTAGTGGAGATTGATAAAAAGGTATTAGGAAAAGAGAGGCGCGCTTTCTGGAAGCGAAAGATTGCTTATGCTGATGTCTATCCTCGCCCTGCCTTAGTTGCAGAGTCGGAAGGAAAAGTTGTTGGTTTCATAATGGGTTTTGTTAGCGGATGGGAATTTGGTGTGCCCGATACCATTGGGTGGATTGACACGTTGGGGGTTGATCCAGACTATCAACGCCGCGGGATTGGCAGAGCTTTGTTTAATGCGTTGATTGAAAATTTCAGGCACAGCGGAAGAGAAAAAACCCCTGGAGTAGCTGAAGAAAAGAAACCGAAGATAGAGGGTGTAAATGTTGTTTATACTCTGGCAAACTGGAATGATTGGGACTTGCTTGAATTCTACCATGCAATGGGTTTCAAAAGAGGTGAGATGTTTAATCTCAAGCTTAATATACGATAAGTAGCTGGCGTGCTCTAACATTAATTACTTCTTTTCTTTCACCCAAATTCTATACATTTTTTCGTTTCCCCTCTCAAAACAGCCAAATCCTCTCGAATCAATCTCTTCTATCTCCACATTCTTTTCTCCATAAACTTCTTTATACTGCTCTAACCAGTTTAGAAAATGAGCTCCCCCACCAAAATATTTCTTTGTCCATTTCTCCCCTTTTTTATCTATCCTCTCCCTAACCGATTCCTCTCGAGCAATTAACTCCCGTATTTTTTCGTTCTGAGCCAGAAACCTCACGACCCCAATTGAAATGTAATACTCTTCATTCTTCAATGTTCCGATAACTGAGTAAGCTATCGTTAGCCATCCAACTATTGTATTAGCCTGATGTTAATCAATTTTTGGATGATTTGATTAAAATTAATCAAAAGAAAATAAGAAGATCAGCTGCCTCCGCTTTCTTACCCAGCAAAAAAGCATAGGTATTATACTTTAACTCATACTCTGCAGACATAAATAAACATAAAACGGCTTAGTCAAGAAATCTTGACTAACTCGAGTTTTTGCTTGGTCAAGAAACCTTGACAAAAATGCTTTTTATCACCGAAAATAAAGATGTGCCGATAGAAATATGAGAATAATTGCTTGCTTGTTGCTTACCCTACTCCTATCTTCAGCATTCTTTGGAATTTGCATTGGAAAGGTATGGTTTGAGGGATACGACCCGCAGGAAACCCAAGAAATCCGACTTCACGTTGAACACAAAATACCTCCTGTAGGTCGATATAAAGCTCGCCCAGTGTGTGACCTTATTTTGAGTGAAGCGGAACCACAAATTGTTAACCTAACCATCATCGTTACCACGTATGGAATGAGTGGCCAAAACGAAAACTTTGAAACATGGCTCTCCATCGACGACCAAGAGCCGGAAAAACTATTTGGCACCCTTCATGTAACGACTGCCGCTTTTCCTGCTGGACCGTTTTTCGAACGCCAATATTATGCAACCCTTAGCGAATTAGGGGATGACGTGCATTTAATAAAAATTCGAGTAGCAGGAGAATATGATGGTGGTGGCAGTTATGACTGCGAGGGTAACGCATCTTTTATATTTGACACAATCCCTCCAAAAGTCTCAATCCTTTCCTTAGAGAATAAAACCTACAGCGCAGACAATGTTCCTTTAGATTTTATAACAAACGAAGGAATCTCACAATCCACTTACAGCTTGGATGGACAAGAAAACGTAACTATTAATGCTAATACAACCTTAACTGGATTGTCTGAGGGCGACCATACTGTAACAGTTTACGCTACTGACAAAGCTGGAAACACAGGTGCATCCGAAACAATCTATTTCAGAATAGATTTCTTCCCGACGACCCTTGTTATAGCTTCGGTAGTGACAGCGGCTATTATTGGCGTAGGTCTACTAGTCTACTTCAAGAAACGCAAACACTAAGCTCAAGTGTTCACAATTACTTTTTGCGGCGTGCTTTTACTGTGTGGAGTGTTTTTTCTGCGGTGGAGACACAGAAAAGTAAGTCGTCAATGGTGGCGATGAATGTGGCGAGTTTTCCTTCGGTTTTTACTTCTGTGAGGACGCGATTGTTTTTTCTTTCGGTTCTTATGGTTAGTCCTTTGGGTGTTTTGAAGTTGTCTGGGGATACCGCGTTGGCTATGGCGTCTGCGGTTTTCGGGTCGCCGTATTCAAGGGCTATCGTTGCTTCCAAGGTCTTCGCCTTTCAACTGTTTTTCCACGAGGACGTTGACTGTGGTTATGAAGTTTTCAAGTTGGTCTATGGGCACTTGGGCGCCTGCGGCTACGTTGTGTCCTCCGCCTTTTCCGCCGTACTTCTCTGACGCCACGCGCATGACATCGCCGAGGTTGATGCCCTTGCTGAGCGCCATGGCTGTAGTTCTCGCAGAAAACTTGGCAGCATTTTCCTCTTCAATATTGGCAAAGGCTATAAGCGGCTTTTCAGGGTTTGCGAGTCCAGAAACCAATATGGACGATATGGTGCCGATTATCTTCTCGTTTATGAAAGTCTCGCCGTAAACAACGTAAATGTGCTCAAGTTCCCTCATGCGTTCGGGTTTTTCCATAACCCAACTGAGGTAGGTGCTGATGCTTCGTCTGTAGTCGTCTAAGACCCTGTTGGCTTCTTCAAGCGCTGCGCCCCTGTCGCCCATGCAGATGGCCATGCCTAAGCTGGGTTTGTCCAAGCGGCCTGTCGAGTTCAGCACCACCGCAAATTCACGGGCGTCTCGAAGCGGCGTCCCCGGCTCCTCGCGGTTTAAAACGTAAACGTTGCCTATGAGGCTCTCCACGTCAGCGTGTAGTCCCCTCGCAATCAAGTGGTCGGCGAGAGCACTGGACAGCTTTTTCTTTTCTTCTTCCGTGAGGTCCCTTAGCGCCCGCCACTTCTCGCCATCCTTAAGCTTAATGTCCAAACTCGCTAGGAACGCTAAACATTTGTCTTCTTCTCCACTTAACCCTGGAATGAACGGGGTGGTCGCGGAGGCAAGAGCCCTATGTATCGCGCGTGTTTCTCTTCCGAAGAAAGTTAAGTCCTTCTCCACCGTAAGCAGTTGCGCGGCTACAGCGTCTTCAACTATTAACGCGTTTAACCCGTGAAGCTTTCTCTGTTCGTTTTTGTCTTGCATGTCTCCGAGGGCGCCTACAAGCGCTATGGGCGCCAAATCCACGTTCTTCACGTTAACTCCTTTAGCCACAAAATATGCTACTCCGGAGCCGCTGACTTCGGTGGCTCCGTCTATGTCGTACAAATGTGGGTTAACCTGCACAAAATTCTCGTTCTCCACATCACCGTTTACTTGGTGATGGTCTAAAATAAGCACTTTAAAGTCTGGAATTTTCTCGTTTAGCAACTCAAGGTAGCCGCTTCCGAAGTCCGTGAAGATAACCAGCTGCGGCTTGTCCGCGACTATTTCACCGATTATTTTCTCGTCAACCCACTGCGTCACCCTCAGCCTGAACCTCGCGTCAAGCTTGAACAAGGCTTTCCCCATGACGCCAGCTGCGGCAACACCGTCCGCGTCTAAATGAGAAAAAACATGAATGAATCCGTCGTTCTCCACGGTTTCCACTATAACCTCCGCTGCCTCTGCGGCTGATGCTAAAAAGCGTTCTGCTGGTGTTTTGTCTTCACTCATTCTAATTCACTCTTTGCCTAAAGGGGAAATTAAGATTTAAAGCTGGCGCTAACCGCAATTCTCATGTATAAGAAAAGGTGAAAACAGTTTCAGGTGTGGGGCAGCGTTAAGTTATGGATGCTACCTTTGCCTTGTACTTCCACTTCTTCGGCAGAACGCCTGTTCGCTTGTAGTACCTTGAAAGCTTGTGGATTCTTGCTTCGATAACTTGCATTGAACGCTTGTTATGCAAGTCTTTATTGTTCTTGTCTATGTGAACCGCGAGACCCTGCGCTTTCTTAACCAAATTAGCCAAGTCTTCTGGCATAGACGGCGCTAATCCTGCCGCTTCAAGTATGTCAGTTATGCTCTTTCCCGTTATGGGCTTCACTAGAGGAATCGCGTATTGATCCCTGAGGATTGTGCCTATCTTGCTGGCAGAGTGCCCTTCCTTCGCCAGCTTAATTATAAATGCTTCTACCTCTTCAGGCTGATACTTACACCAGTTCGGAGGGCGCCTGCTAACAGGCCTCGTTGAATGTGCTCGTCCTTTTTCCTTTTTCGGCATCTACACACCTTAGCACTATGACCCACGGAACACGAATATTTAAAAATAGTGGCGCTCGGAGACGCAAATATCCACAATTTAAACCTACAACTCAGTTCTGCCTAGTCATTGAAGCTTTTTGTACCATCCAGCGAATTCGCGGACAGCCTTTGCACGGTGAGAAAACCTGTTCTTCTCTTCCAGAGTCATTTCCGCAAACGTCTTGGTGCTTCCTGAGGGCTGGAAGATGGGGTCAAACCCGAAACCTGACTTGCCGTTACCCACGCGTTCGCCAACGGTTATTTCGCCCTCTGATTCGCCTTCAAAAACCACTGGTGTTGGAGTTTCGCTGTAGCAGTATGCTATGGCCGACTTGAACACGGCTTTCCTGTTTTCTTCATCTCGCATAAGCTTCAGCAAACCCTTGTTGCCAACCGTCTTGTAAGCGTAAGCCGCGTAGGGACCAGGAAAACCTTTCAAAGCGTCTATGAATAGTCCTGCATCCTCCACAATAACGGGTAAACTGGAACGTTTGAACACTTCTTGGGCGCTTGTCTGGGCGATTTCCTTGAGGCTGTCGCTTTGAATTTCCGTGTCTTTCATCCGGAGCATGCCTACGCCTATGTCCAGTTTCGTTATTATGCTGCGGGCTTCGTGGAACTTGTGAACGTTTCCCGTCGCGAAAAACACGACTCTTCCCTTCAACGGGAACTCAGTTTGCTTGTTTCCTTTCGTCAACGTAGCGTCCTCTCCGTTCAATTTCACGAATTTTCTCAAAAACTTTTTCAGCGTCCTCGCCCAAAACCGAAGCGTAACCTTTCAACACGTGTTTGAAGCAGTCTTCTGCAAACTGGTAATGCGTACTCTGCAACGCGCGTTTCATCAAATGCAAATCTACTCCTCTCGCTTCCACTTCACGGTTTTTTTCACCTAAACCGAAATCAACCAGAAAAATCTTGCCCTCCTCCGTCAAAATCATGTTCGAAGTTGTCAAGTCGCCGTGAACCACGCCGCTTCTGTGCATTTTACCAATCAACACGCCAATTTCGGCGCATAGTTCCTGTTGCTCCTTTCGCGGAATGTGCGGCAAGACTTGCTTCAACTGTTTGCCCTCCACAAACTCCATGGTTATCGCGGCATTTTTCGTGTCCACAAGAAAAATCGTGGGCGTCGGCACCCCCGCCCGTTTTGCTTCATGCATAAGCTGCGGCTCGTGCGCTGTCCTGTAGCTTCTGATTTTTGCGTCCAACTCGGTAGGTCTGTACCGTTTGGGAAACCGCGTCTTAACGATAACTTTTCGTCCGTGCCAACTTTTCAGGAAGAGGCTGGCTTCCGCTCCCTTCTTGAGCAGCGTTTGCGGGTCTACTTTATCCATGGTACATCCACCTTGTCCAGTCGCCACCGCAGCTTGACGAAACTCTCTTTCACAGGTGTGGCTAACCCGTGCGTGTAAGCTAGAACTCCAGTCCAAGCAATCATGGCGCCGTTGTCCGTTGCAAACTGACGCGGTACCACATTAAACTTTGTGTCATGCTCCTCCGCTACAGAGCGCAGCATCTCTTGTAAACGCTTGTTAGCTGCTACGCCTCCCGTCAACAGGACCTCGTGTTTCTCGGTGTGCGCTAAAGCCCGTTCCGTAACTTCGGTAACCATGGCGAACGCGTGTTCCTGCAGACTGTAACTCAAGTCTTCCAGCCTATACTCGTCTTTGTGGAGCAACGTGGTCGCGGCGGTAAGTAACCCGCTCAGCGAGATGTCCATGCCCTTCACAACGTACGGCAGCGAAACCAGTTTTTCACCGTCAGCGGCTAATCGTTCTAACGCAGCGCCTAACGGCATCCCTTTTTTGTGTTTGAGTCCTGCTTCTCTTGCGAAAACATCTAGGCAGTTGCCGAGGGCTATGTCTAAGGTTTCGCCGAAGATTCTGTAGCGTGCGGCGTCGAAGGCGGAGACGAGAGTGTTGCCACCAGAAACATACAGCGTCACTGGATCCACGGCGCCGGTTTGGAGTCTTCCTATTTCGATGTGGGCTACAGAGTGGTTTACACCTACAAGGGGTATGTCAAGGTAGGAGGCTAAGGCTCGGGCTACTGTTGCTCCAGTGCGGAGGCATGGGCCCAGTCCTGGTCCTTGAGCGAAAGCGATTAGCTTCAGGTCTTTAGTTTTGACTCCTGCCGTGGATAGGGCTTCGGCTAACACTTTGTCTGCGGCTTCTGCGTGGTGCCGTGCGGCTTCTCTGGGGTGAATTCCGCCTTCTTCTGGAACGTAACCGCTTGACGCGTTGGCTAATATGTCGCCTTTGAAGGTTGCTATTCCAACGCCAAAGTCGTCTGCGGTTGATTCTACGCCTAGACAGCATTGTTCATCTGGTTTCATCTTTTGTAATCCTTCATAGAGTTTTTTGGTTTGTGGGGTACATATTTTTATCTTGGAACCAACGCTTATATTTAATGCAATACGCGGAACTGATATTATGCCGAAACGTAATGATCTGGAACAAAAAGCCCTTCACTTCGTAATAAACACGGGTTTTAAAGGCGTGCTTCAATCGGAGTTGTGGCGTGAATTAGACGCGAGCAGTCGAGAAGGCTCTAGAGTGGCGATTAAGCTAGAGGAGAAAGGACTGATTCGCAGAGAAAAAGAGTTGCAGGGTGGAAGGTGGACCTACAGGCTTTTTCCTAAAAGGATGCCTGCCTCTATAGAATCCATTGCTGACTGTCCCTGTTTGCTGTGTAAGGATACCTCTAGATGTGATCCGACGACCACTATTTCGCCTAAGGATTGTGTGAAGCTTACCGAGTGGATTATAACTTTGGGAGAAAATGATCCAGACGCGTTAAGTGACGATGGCTTAGGTGACGACGACGCGTTAGGTGACGATTCTCTTGCCGAAAGCATGGATCCAAGATAGGAAACGCGATTATTACTATAAGAAGGCAAAAGCTGAAAATTACCGTTCCAGAGCCACGTACAAGCTTTCTCAAACCGCGCGGAAGTACCGTTTTATTCATAGAGGCGATGTTGTAGTTGACTTGGGTGCGGCGCCGGGCGGTTGGATTCAAGCATCTCGGAAAATCGCTGGGAAGACAGGTTTTGTTTTAGGCGTAGATTTGAAGCCTATTGAGCCTTTCCCCCAAGAGTACATTAGAACGATTGTTGCGGATTTCACGGAGCCTACGGCGTTGCAGCAGATTTTGGATTTTCTGCCTCGGAAAGCTGATGTTGTGCTTTCGGATGCGTCGCCGAACATTTCCGGTATATGGGAGGTTGATAATGCACGGCAGATAGACTTGGCTGGTGAAGCTTTGAAAGTCGCGTTGAGTATGCTGCGTCCTTCAGGTAACTTTTTTGTTAAGGTGTTTGAAGGCAACATGCTGCAGGGTTTTGTGAAGACGGTTAAGAATCATTTCGAAGTTGTCAAGGTTATAAAGCCGAAGGCAAGCCGGGCTAAAAGCTCTGAAATGTATCTTTTAGCAATGAAGTTGAAGCAGACTAGCCGTAGTGAAGAGCAAAGCTAATTTTCGCGGGCGCTCTTATAACTTGAAAGGTGAAAAAGATATGAAAGTTGTATCAGCGGATTCGTCAGTGGCTATACTGGACTCAGAGTTTACGCCGCAATATCTTGTGGCTTCAGCTTCGGTGCTGGTTGAAACCCCGTACAGGGAAGCGCACCAGCGTTTGGCTAAGCCGATCTTTAGGGAAGTGAAGGACGGCTACGAGGTGATTGCGGGTGAAGCTGAGCTTTGCAGGGACCTTTTGAGCGTGGTGAAGGCTGATGTTGTGCATTTGGACTTGTCTTTAGGCGCGCTTCCAGTTGAAGATTTGTCTCCAGTTCAGCTGTCAAACATGAGGGTTTCCAACAAGGCGCGGCAGCATCTTTTGCGGTTGTTGCCTCGGCTGCGTAAGGTTGCTGGTGAAATCAAACGGGTGTACGGGTTGGATGTGCTGGCTATCGGCAAAGAAAGCATTCCTGTGAGGGTTGCGGAGTTGACGGCTGCTGCTGAGGCTGTGTTGTTCGCTTGCGGGCAAGTGTTGGAGGAAAAAGAAGAGGTGCTGCTTGGTTTGCCTTCTAGGTCTCAGCCTCGCGTAGCTGGCAGAAGATTATATTTGTACTCGCTTATGGCGGCGGAGCATGATGTGCGCGGGTATGCTGAAGATTCTGAAGGCGTTTTAAGCAAAGTTGACATGGTTGAAATCTTGAATCCGTGTGCTAGAGGTTTTCGTGCTTTACGAGTGAAACCAAAGAAATAAGTTGGGCAAGCGTTTAGTTGATGTATTGATTGAAGTTGACTGAGGCGTATCCTATGGAGCAAGAAAAAGTCGTTCGTGTGTCCACTGTTGAGGCGGTTCTGGTTATAGCGGTTACTTTTATTCTGGTCATGCTTTTAGGGTCACTGTTTTACCTTACGCTGGACACTGGTTTGGCTTTGGTTATTTCCGAGCTGATTATACTGATTGTGCCTCTTATGTACCTGCTGTATAAAGGTGTTGACATAAAAAGTTACATCGGGCTAGACGTTAACCCTAAACTGGTGCTGTGGGGGTTCGTTTCCGCAGCTATACTGCTCTCTGTGAACGTCGCTGTTTCTGCGGTGCTCTTAATAATCTTCGGTGAAAGCCAAGCTGTCATAGACTCAAACACTATGATAACTGACTTAAGCGCTACGCCTTCGGGGCTTATCGCTGTGGCGACTGCGTTGGGTCTGGCTGGGGTTTGTGAAGAGTTCGCGTTTAGGGGTTTTCTCCAGAGCACGCTGACCCGTAGGTTCTCTTTTATTCCAGCGGTTATTGTTTCTGCGTTTGTTTTCGGTCTTTTCCATTTTGACCCGCAACTGGTCTACATTATCTCAGCCATGTCCGCGGGGCTGGTGCTGGGCTACGTCTATCACCATTGGAACTCCTACATAGTAGCGGTTATAGCGCACTCTTCAGTGAACCTCACAGTGCTGGCTATGCTGGTTCTCGGGTTCTAAACGCGAAAAAACTATTTGACGTTGACGATTTCCAAGCTGATGTCTAAAGCTTTGATGCTGTGAGTCAACGCGCCCATACTTATAACGTCAACTTGCGCCGAAGCATACTCCAGCAGGTTCTGCTCGGTGATTCCGCCGCTGACTTCCAACAGCACTTTCCCAAAAAACCCTGCCTTCTTCAATGCCGCCACAGCCTCCTTGACTTGTTCAGGAGAGAAATTGTCCAGCATAACGATGTCAGCACCGGCTTCCGCCGCCTCCAACGCATCCTCCGTGCTGGTGACTTCCGCCTCAATTTTCTTGCCTGACCCATATGCTTTGGCTTTTTTCACGGCGTTCTCCACGCTCCCAGCTATCGCCACATGGTTGTCCTTCAACAGAATCATGTCGTCCAACCGCAGCCTGTGGGGGTCACCTCCGCCAACTACCACAGCTTTCTTGTCGAAATACAGCAAACCCGGCGCAGTCTTACGGGTCGCCGCAACCTTCGCCTTCAAATTGGCTTTCCGCAGTTTTTCAGTAAGCCTCCGCGTTGCCGTGGCGATACCGCTCATGCGCGACAGCAAATTCAACAATGTGCGCTCAGCTGAAAGAATAGCCCTCGCGTTTCCTGAAATCTTCAAAATTACAGTGCCCTTTTTGACTTCGTCGCCGTCCGTAGCTTCCGCTTTAAGGCTTAGCCCAAGGCTCTCCGCGAAAATAACGGTTTCTTCAATTCCAGCCGCTACTCCCGCTTCCTTCACCAAGACCACAGCATCAGCTGTCAACCCTGCGGGAACAACAGCCTCAGACGTTACATCACCCTTACCAACATCCTCAGCCAATATCTGCCTGAGCTTCTCTTCAACAACCTTACGCGGCACAATCATAATTGGTATTCTTCTTGTTGAGGCTTAAAACAATTACTTCTGACACTAAGATGAAACTGACAACGAGGTAATCGTACCTTTGCTTTATGTGTCGTGTAGTCTGTTCAGGTCAGTGCGCTAGCGTTGGTCTAAACTCCAGTTGAATACCTTTATAGAACTGTATAGTTTTTCGTGTGTTAGGCTGAAGTTGCTGTTTGTTAGGGTAAAAGTTTATATTTTTGGCTTCTTGCATATTTCCGATTGAAAAATACCTTTATCGATCAAGAAAGAGGTTTGAAAATATGGCGTATTTAACAACAACTGGTTCAGGACAACCAGTTCTAATATTAAAAGAAGGTACATCGCGAAGCAGAGGAAAAGAAGCTCAAAGAAACAACATTATGGCTGCACGCGTAATCGGCGAAGTGTTGAAGACCACTCTTGGTCCACGC
>JAFGLT010000091.1 GCA_016927895.1 Candidatus Bathyarchaeota archaeon
AATTACTAAATAAACCATACACTATAACCTCCTAGAAAGGGATGAAGCATTTGGCTGCGAAACCTAAGAAACACGCAGAATACAAGGAAGTCGTCTACACGAGTGCACATTGGGCTTTGCTTAGAGAGCTCCGAGAGAAAGCCGCGCGGATAATGACGGCTTTAGAAGGCTTCCGTTTGTGCGCGCTTGTGCATGGCAGCATAGCCAGAGGTGACGTTAACGCGAACAGCGACGTGGACGTGTTTGTAGCTGAGCCTCAATCCTCCTTTATCGTGGAAACCGCGTTGGAAAGAGCAGGCATACCAGTTAACACGCGACTGCTGATTCAAGCCACGCCTAACTACGCTATGAAAGCATACATCGAATTAGACGCTGGGTCAAGTGTTTCCTTTCCCTTAATGCGCATGCGTAGGGTAGAACGTGAATTTTACAAGTTCGGCGGCGAATTAAACCTCAACCAGCTGAAAACAGACACTCGCGTGGCCGGAGCAGACAAACGGCTGATGCTTATTGAACCCACAAAGAAAGGACACGCGGAAAGCAGCATTATCGGACGTGAAGATGCCGCGGCAAAGCGCCTCGGCGTGTCAGCGGAAACGGTTCTAGACCGCGTTCACGCGCTTCTAAAGCGAGACGAGGTTGGCAGAACAGGCGTTTTCATAAAACGGGAATTAGGTACTGACGAGACCTTTGAGCTGACGCTTAAGAAGCTTGCCGACGAGAACCCGGCAGTCCGAAGAAGAATGAAGTGAAAAGCTAGTCTGGGTAGTAGATCAAGTCTTTTTCTTCCAGCAGTTTCTGGATTCTGTCAACTGCCTCGAATACTTGTTCTTCCTTCTTGGCGCCTACGCACACAAGCTTTCCAGCTGAGAAGATAAGGAAAACCACTTGAAGCTCGTCCATTCTGTAGACGGCTCCTGGAAACTGCTCTGGTTCATACATTATCCTGTCGAGTTTGTATACAAGGCTTTCAAGGTCTATTTCTCCGCCTAACGCCGCGGAAGCCACAATGTTTTGGATAGTTACCACGGGTTTCTCCATTATTTGAATTCCTTGGTTTCTAAGTTCTTTAACCACTTTCGCTACAGCACTCCGAGATTCCTTCTCTGACTTCGCGCCAGTGCAAACCATCTTACCCGTACCGAAAATCAAAGTAGCCGTTTTAGGTTTCTTAAGACGAAAAACAAGCCCTGGAAACACGCTTGGATTATACTCTGTTTGAGGGAACTTCTCCACAATTTCCTGAAGGTCTATCTTTTGGTTTAGAGATACTGAAGCTACTATGTTCTGAATTTTAATTTCCGGTTTTCTTTTGCTCATTTAAATTCCCGTGTCTTATAAATGTAAGTAAACATGGAGTATATAACATCATCTTTTTAAACAAACATTTTGTTAGTTTTCTCACGTTGAAATTCTGCGTCGAACAGTGTGTTCTAAAACTTTTTTCCGAAGAAAACCATTACATTTACGGTTATTACCCACTGTCTATGGAGGTATATTGAGAAAGCTGAAAACTAACATACACACCGGCCCCAATTTAAATCACCGAATAGTGTGCTATATCGAATTTGAGTGTGCCCTCTTGAGACAGGATTTAGTGGCTACTCCCCTACTTTATGCTCTTTTTCCCATTCTATTCTGGTTTGCTTGACTATTGCATCTATACTGTCCTTCTCAGAAACATCGTGGATTGCGTTCTCTACTTCATATTTCACTAAACGGGCAATCTCGTACGATCTTAATGGGTAATTCCTCGCAGCCTGATATTGTTTCAATGCGCGCATACCAAACTTCACAAGCAAGTTTTGTAGTTCCATTCTTAAACTCGATAACTCATTGAGGCTGTCTTTCATTTTCTGATCAAAACTTCCTTGATCCCACGGCTTTTTCTCTTCTGCCATTCACATACTATCCTTTCAAAGTTTGACAATATCAGATTCAAAGTCTCAATTATAGCCTTTTCCATATCTAATGGTGAACGTTACATCGGCGGTTTAGCGATGCTTTTATTCTTCAAACCCTCGCGCATCCACCTTTCAAACTCTTTTGAAGGCGGGTTCTCAGTGTACAGCATTTTCCGTTTTGACTCCAGAAAATTGTTTTCCTGTTCAGCGAACTCGGCTGCAGTCATAACCTTGTGCCCTACTTCAGCAGCTTTAGCGTAAACTTTTTTTGTTTTCTGCCTCCACGATTCATCTCTTAAGGCGTGATGCTCCAAAATCGTTACCGGCACAGACTCAGCAATCGCAGTTAGGTTCTTCAGTCCCAGCTGCAACTGAGACTCGGAGACTTTGAAACCACCAAGATAGAATGGCGGTCCACCCACCATAATTACTTGGGGCTTTACTGCCTTAATCAACTCCAGCGTGCGGTTGACCATGGGACCTTGAACGTCTGGTGCAAACATGAACCGCTCCTCCCCGTACTCTACAAGCGTCATCACAACCCAGCCGAGCCTGGACTCTTCAGAACCGTGAAAAACAGCCTCTGAAAAACGCAAAAATGTTTCTTTTCCGAAAGCAAAAGTTTTTCCGTCTGCAGTATCCAGCGATTCAGCGTGTTTGCCGCCCGTCTTCTGGAAAAGCCACGCTCGTTGCCGTTGGCTGGCATTGATTTTATCCCGCGGGTTTTTCATCAACACCTTTTTGCCTTCGTAAATCTGTCGTGCAGTTTCGTTTGCTTCGGTCCAGTTAACCACCCAATCTTCGTATGAAGGAGTTTGATGGTCAAAATGGTAATGGCTAATCGTTACCACTTCAGCTTTGTCGGCGGCTTCGGCGATTCGTTCGCGCAACTTACTTATCGTTTTGAACTCTGTGGGGTGAGGGGGCAAGCTAAAGCGGTATGGGCATAGTGATACGCCCGCGTCCAGTAGCACGGTTACGTCGGGTGTTTGGACTAGAGTACACATAGAGCGGACGCCGAAACTCTCCGCCGCTAAAGGCGTTACCTTAACCTTGTTCAACATGGTATTCAGCTTTCCTTCATGTGCCCAGCAACCTTGGTGGCAGCATGAACTTGGCTTAGTCAACACGGCTAAAATAGTCATGGATAGTAAAAATGTTCCGCTGACTCTTAGTATCTTGTGACTACACTGTAACAGCCACAAAATTTTAAGTGTTTGTTGTACCTCAGCATTACGATATATTACCTTGGCTTATCGACTCCACGGAAGTAGCCGCGCAAGGTTTGGGCAGTAGAAAAGGAGTTGCCAAGAACTTATTACTACTTAAAGTTAAGGGCTGATTGAAGTTTATGAATGATAAACCCGTTAAAAACGAAAGGAAAGAAGTTGCGACGCTTGCCGGAGGCTGTTTTTGGTGCACCGAAGCAGTTTTCAACATAGTGAAGGGCGTGGAAAAAATTGAACCTGGCTATACTGGCGGTTCAGTGCCGAACCCCACGTACGAGCAAGTGTCCAGTGGGGCAACGGCTCACGCCGAAGCGGTTCAGGTAACCTTTGACCCAGGTGTGATTTCTTTCAGAGAAATTCTTGAAGTATTCTATGCGACGCATGACCCGACTACGCTGAACCGTCAGGGTCCTGATGTTGGCACTCAATATCGCTCAGCTATTTTTTATCATAATGAAGAGCAGAGAGCCACGGCGGAGAAAGTTATCGCAGAGCTGGACAAGGAAGGAATTTGGGAAGCACCTATTGTTACCCAAGTGGAGCCGTTCAAGGCTTTTTACGCCGCTGAAAACTACCATAAAGAATACTATAAGCGAAATTCAAATCAGCCTTACTGCCAGCAAGTCATCACGCCGAAACTTGTCAAGTTGCAGCAGCGGTTCCTAGGGAAGCTGAAGGTGTAGTAAGAAGTGCGGCAACCAAATGAAGCTTTGAAAAAGCAACTTGCGGTTTGGTGGGCAACTTGGAACAAGGCGGAAGCTGTCCTGCGCGAAATCGAAAAGAGAGCAACCCGCGAGTTCCTGCCGATTGTAGGTGCAGAGAAAGGACAAGTTCTCGCTGAAACAATCAGGAAAGCTAAGCCAAAACGTGTTTTAGAGGTTGGCACATTAATCGGCTACTCAGCTATTCTAATGGGCAAGGAACTGGACAATGACGCTCAGATGATTACTATAGAGATTCATGCTGACGAGGCGGAAACCGCTGCGGAAAACCTGCGAAGAGCTGGCGTACAAGCAAAAGTTGAGGTGATAACTGGCGACGCGGTTCACGTTATACCCGAATTGACGGCGTGCTTCGATTTTGTCTTTATAGACGCGGAGAAAACTGAGTACTTATGTTACCTGCGACTGGCTGAAGATAAACTGTTCAAGGGCGCTGTCGTAGTTGCTGATAACGCGGGAATTTTTGCCCACCAGATGAAAGACTACTTGGATTACGTGAGGGACTCAGGGAAGTACGACAGCAGATATGTGTCAGTGGGCGTGGACGGTCTCGAAATAAGCGTCAAAACTTAATGCCCTGCAACCTATTCTTTGGTCACAGCCCCGTGACGTAATAATGTAAACTTGTTTTTCTCGATTTTCCACCACACTAAAACAGTAATATATCACCAGCTTAAGATATAATAGTCCACAATAACTGGATACTTGAGTTGTTTAGAAAAATGTCAGATGATACAGTTTATGCTCGCGGTTTGAGAGATGTAGCCGCGTGCCAAACTCGAATTAGCTTTGTAGACCCTCTAGGCGCACTGTATTACAGTGGATACGATATCGACAGGCTTATAGGGCGAGTATGTTACGAGGAAGTAGTTTATCTTCTATTGCATAACAAGCTTCCTAACCAACGCGAGTTAGACGATATTAAATCCGCGCTGGTTTCCGAGATGAAAATACCCAAGCAAATAGTCAAGTGGTTAAGGAATGCACCTAAAAATAGTCATCCAATGGAGAACATACGAACTGCGGTTTCGCAGCTTGGAGAATACGACTTCAATCCTGATGAAAATTCTGAAGCAGCAAACAATCAAAGAGCGCTGAAGTTGATTGCCCAAGTTCCCACAATAGTGGCTACTCTTCATAGAGTGCGACATAAGCAAGATCCAGTCGCTACTACGAAAGAATACGGGTTTGCTGAAAACTTTCTTCATATGTTCCGAGGAAAACCTGCAGACGAGGAAGAAAAAGCTGCCCTTGACCGTTTCATGATTCTACACGCGGATCACGGGCTTAACGCATCCACCTTTGCCGCCCGCGTGACCGCTAGCACCTTTTCAGATATGTACTCTGCTGTGACTTCTGCTATCGGAACCCTCAGAGGGAAACTGCACGGCGGAGCCAGCGAAAGGGTGATGAACATGCTCCTAAATGTAGACAATGTTGGAGAAGTTGAAGCTTACATACAAGGAATGCTTTTCGACGGGAAAAAAATTATGGGTTTTGGCCACAGGATATACCGCGCAGAGGACCCTCGGTCAAGACATCTTAGGAAGGTGGGTAAAACATTGTGTCAACGCATTGACCGGATGGACTTATTCAGGAAATGCAGTGCAATTCAGGATGTTGTTCATAAGGAACGAAAAATTTATCCGAACGTGGATTTCTACGCCGCCTTAGTCTTGAACGCTTTGGGAGTGCCTAAAGATTTCTTCACGCCGTTTTTTGCGTCAAGCAGAATAGCTGGCTGGACCGCCCACATACTAGAGCAGTACTCAGAGTCGGTTCTTATCCGCCCCACATCAGGCTACCTAGGCGCATACGGAACGAAATTTGTCCCCATCGAAAAACGATGAATATTAGAGTTAAAACAAAGTTGACGGCAATCAAGGCTAAAAAAGTCTTTCGCTACTGCTTACAAATTGTTTATTTGCTGTAATCAGCGGGACTTTGCTGCTTTACTTCAAGAAACGCAAACACTAAGCATTCTAATTTTATTCTTGCTTGTGTGTTTTTAATTGTGGTTTTTTGAGAGAGGGGTGTGATACACACGCTACACGTGCTACGTGTTCTATTAGAGCCTTTTTCTGCAGTTTGGGACCTACCTTTTGAAGGGGTACCACTTTTTGATTTCTTCAACGCTTCCTTTTGATTTGTAGTTATTAAGCATGCAATCCAACGATTTGGGGCATTCTAAACATTCAGCAGGTATTTCTTCTCCCTTATCCCGTTCACCAAGATACCCAAAATAGTGCTTACATCCAGAATCAGAAGACTCTTTATTTTCATCTGCGCCTGCAGGCAGCGGCCCAATTTCCACAGTTTCTTTCCGCTCTGACTCTTGACTTTCAACAAGTTCCAGCTTCTCTGCTTCCCTAAGTTCCCGTTCTAATCGTTCTGCTTCTAATCGTTCAGCCTCTAACCGCTCTGCTTCTTTGCGTTCTGCGTCCAGTCGTTCTTCTTCCAGTTGCTTCGCTTTTTGCTCTGCCTCTAACTGCTCTTTTTCCTTGCGTTCCGTTTTCATCCGTTCCGCCATTCGTTCTGCCAACTGCTCTACCTTCCGCTGCACTTCCATTCGTCGTGCTTCCCTCTGCTCTGCTTCCAGTCGTTCCGCCTCTTTTCGTTCAGTTTCCTTACGCTTCGCCTCTAAACGTTCCGCTTTTAGCTTCTCCTCCAACTGTTTTGCCTTTTGTTCTGCCGTCCTCCGCTCTGCTTCTAGCCGCTCTGCTTCTTTGCGTTCGGTCTCTAACTGCTCCGCCATCTTTTGCGCTTCTAATTCTTGTTCCGCTTTTCTTTCTGCTTCCAATTGTTCCATTTTTCTTTGTGATGTTAGTATTTCTGCTTCTAGTTGTTTCGCCTTTCTTTCTGCTTCTACTTGTGTTGCTTCTAGTTGCTCTGCCTTGTGTTGTGATTTTAGTAGTTCTTCTTCCAGTCTTTCCGTTTTTTGCTCTGCTTCTAGTCGCTCTGTCTCAAACTGCTCTGCTTTTTGTTTCGCTTCCAGTCTTTCCGCTTTTAGCTCCGCCTCTAGTTGCTCTGCTTTAAGTTCTGCTTCCGCTCTTTGTGCTTCCAGTTGTTCCGCTTTTCTTTCTGCCGCTAATATTTGTGCTTCCAGTCTTTCTCCCTCTGATTGCTTCGCCTTTCGCTCTGCCCTTATTTGTTGTGCTTCTAGTTCGTGTTTTTCCTTGTGTTCTGATTCTTTTCTTTCCGCTTCTAGTCGTTCTGCTTTCAGTTCAGCTTCTAACAGTTCTACTTTTTGTTGTGCTTTTTTTAATTCTGTTTCTACTTGTTGCGTTTCCAGTAGTTGCGCGTTCAGTCGTTCTGCTTTCAGTTCTTCTTCCTTTCGTTGTTCTTCTAGTCGTTCCGCTTCTTTGCGTTCGGTCTCTAACTGCTCCGCCATCTTTTGCGCTTCTAATCGTTCTGCTTTTAGTTCTGCCTCTAGTCGCTTTGCCTTCTTTTCCGCTTCTAGTTTTTCAGCTTTTCGTTGTTCTGCTTCTATTTGTTTAGCTTTTCTTTCTTCTTCCAACTGCTCTGTCTTCATCTGCGTTCTTTCTAGTTGCTCTGCTTTGTGTTGTGCTTCTATTTGTTCTGCTTTCAGTTCAGCTTCTAGCCGCTCTGCTTCTTGTTGTGCATCCGTGTGTTCTGCTTCTATTTGTTTTGCTTTTTGTTCTGCTTCTTTCAATTCTGCTTCTAGTTGTTTCGCCTTGCGTTCTGCGTCCAGTCGTTCTTCTTCCAGTTGCTCCGTTTTTTGTTGTGCTTCTATCTGTTCTGTTTTTCTTTCTGCTTGTAGTCGTTTTGCCTCTAGTCTCTCTGCTTTTAGCTCTGCTTCCAGTTGCTCTGCCTTGAGTTTTGCCTCCAGAATTTCTGCCTCTGCCCGTTCTACTTTTTGTTGTGCTTCTTTTAGCTCTGCTTCTTTTCTTTTGAAATCTGTTTCTGTTGGACCTTTCTTTTTCTTTTTTGCTTTGCCTTCCGCTGTGTCCATTTTAACAAGTGTCTGGCAGGTGGGGCACACGAGGTATTTAATGATTTTAGGTCTTGTAAAAACGTGGTTACAGCTAGGATTTGGGCAGCGGTAGCCTTCTTCATGCTCCTTTTTGTCTTCTTTTGTCTTCTGCACGCTTCAGCGCCTTTTCGTTTAATTAAGTTCTTTCAAAAGCGTATTTAGAAGTTGTTTAATTAGACTAAGTATTAATTATCCAATTTTGTATTAGTGTAAAAAATAACTACACAAGTTTTTCTTATTGAGGATTTGAAATAAAAAAATGAAAAATGTGTAGCTGCTACTTATCTGCTGTTTTTAGGTGCTGTCTGGGTTTCCGTGCGGGAACGTGGGAATCGGGTATATGTCGGTGACGCCGTTGATTTCCTTGCGGATTTTCTGTACAAGCTCTGAAGTTTTGGCGTTTTCATCAGCTTTTATCCAGAGCCCTGCATCCCAACGACCGAAAATGTTAATGCTGTATTGTAAGTCTACGCCGGCAACTGGCTTCTGCGCCATCTTCCTAATGGCTTCTATCGTGTCAGCTAATGCAGCTGGGTTTACTTTGAGCAATACCAAATATTCTGGCATGGTTTTTTCCTCTTTCGTGTTTTAATTGATAATTCTCAGTAAATTAACTCTTATGAATCGACGATAACGAGCACAAAATTGCATTAAAAAATCTGAATTAACATCAGAATTCGAAACATACCAAAGTCCACTCTGGCGAAAAACAAGGATCCTCCGCGGCATATTCCTTGACAAGATTGAAAAACACGCTGTTTCTCAGTTTCTTCTCACTACTATCGACACGTTTAAGAATGTCGTAAAGTCGTTCCTTAAAGACCAAGGATGATAGAAGTCACCAACAAAAACGAACTTGAAACGCAGTTGAAGGAGAACAAAAGAGTTCTAGCTTTGTTTTACTCCTCTTGGTGTCCTTTCTGCAGACGCTTCCTTCCAGCCTTTGACAAAAACTCCTCCAAATCCGGCTTTAACTTGGCGATATGCGTGAAAGTAGACGATGACGATAACCCATTATGGGAAGAATACTCAGTAGAAGCGGTTCCCACCGTTATATTTTTCGAAGAGGGAAAAATTCGCAGGCGGCTCAACGGGAGATTCGGCTACGGTTTAAGCGAAAAACAGCTCGAAGAATGGCTTGACGAGAAAAAGTGAAACCTCAGCCTCGCCTCAATTTTTTCCTGATTTGAACTGCCTAAAAAGCTGTGGTTACGATTGTATAACAACGTTTTAACTGAAGAAAGATGTTGATAAAATTGTTCCCATGATTCTTTTACCGTCTTCAATGATTTTCAATTTTGATGCGCCAAATTTTCTTCTTTCAACTGTTATTGGCAGCTCTCTGAAAGTGAACCCGTTTTTAAGGCTCTTGACGGTGATTTCAGTTTCGATTTCGTAGCCATCTGATTGCAAGTCTATTTTTTCAAGAACCTCTCGTTTGATAGCCCTGAATCCTGTCTGGCTGTCTGTTACTCGTTTGCCCGTTAGAGACATTATAGTTAAGTTGAAAAAGTGATTTCCTATTTGATTGAGTTTGGTTGTGACGCCCGTTTTATTATTCAAGAATCTTGAGCCCGCGGCGACGTCTATTCCGTTCAATACTGCTCCGAGCAACGGGGCAATTTCCTTTGGTTTATGTTCCCCATCAGAATCAATTGTTACTATTATGTCGCCGCGTGCGTGCTGCAACGCTTTCTTCAGTGAATAGCCTTTGCCGCGATTATTTTTGTTTACTAGAACCTTAACCTTGAAGAGCGAAGCTATCATACCCGTTTTGTCTGTTGACCCATCATCAACAAAAATAATTTCATATGGCAAGTTCAGCTGGTCCATAACTGTAATCGTTCCAGATATGACATTGGCAACATTTTTTTCCTCGTTGAAAGCTGGAATTATTACACTTACTGTCGGACCATGCAGACCAGTGTTTTCTTTCTCCACATCTAAATCCGTAATGAAACCTGAATGGTCTTGAATAAGCTGCTTATCGAGCAGGTTATGTTGAAGTCTATTGCCTTCTCCTTTCATTAGCTTTAGTTCTCCTTTCATCGAACTGCAAGTCAACTCGTTTCAGACAATAAAAAGCGTATTTCACTGTCGTAATATATCAGACACTGATTCGCGACCTTAAGATTTTAATGCATGAACAAACAGAGTTTGTTTGGTGGGCGATGACGACTCTGGCCCCGAAGACCTTTGGATGATTTGGATCTTGAGTGCGTAGCTGTGTTTAGGCTAAAAAATACCTGAATGCGGCATGAGCCCCCAATCTTAACCTTCAACTTAGAAAAGTAGTAACCCTATTTTTTAACGACGAGGACATTGCATTCTGCTTTAGCCACCACTTGTCTAGATATGCTTCCTAGCAATAGTGAAACTTTGCTGCCTAATCCCCTGCTTCCTACAACGATAAGGTCAAAATTTTCGTGTGTAGCAGTATTATGTAAAGCTCTAGCTGGATTTGAACCTAGAATTGCTGAAAGCTCATATTCAACTTCGTTTTCCACGTAAAACTTCGCGTGCTCCAGAATCTTTTTTGCTTCCGTTTCCTTTCCTCTTCCATACACCGTGATTACCTTAATAAATCCTGAAAACTTCTTGGCAATAGTCACGGCTTCTAAAAGTCCTCTGTCAGAATGGTTAGAACCATCAATCCCCACTAATATCCTGATTTTTTCCTTCATGTCTCCCCTTCACGTCCTTCCCTGACTATTTATTACAGCATTCCCGATAATACTCTTTCTCAACATCAACTTCTTAAGTCTCAACGGCTTCCGAAGCAACCACGTTCATAAGCCCAGGATTCCTATGTATTCCCCTTGCCAAAACTGGCGGAAACGTAAGAGTAGTTATCAAACTCATTGCCACAAGTGCTGAAAACACTTCAAGCGGAATCAGACCAAGCTGTTTTGCAGCTAACGCAATCACCAATTCAGCTGCACCTCTGGAGTTCATCGCCCAACCCGTATAGTACAGCTGCTTCAACGTTAAACGCGAAAAAGGCTTTATTACAATGCACCCCACGATTTTCCCAGAAAAAGCGATAACGACAGTAGCCACCAGCAAGCCAATGCTGGAGAAAAGAGTGTCAAATTCGAAGTTTATACCAACGTTAGCAAAGAAAAACGGAACTATGAAACCCAACGCAATAAGCTCAGTAACTTTTATCATGTCTTTCCTGTGTCGCTCATGAATGTTTTTCATAGCAATCTGAAGAATGAAACCACCTGCAATCGCGCCAATCAAGTAGCCGATGCCTAACCCCTCTGAAAGAGCTGCAAGAACCATGATGAAGATAACAACCAGCGAGAAAATCTCAGTTTGATTACCCCCTTTCCTGTCGAGATAACGAAAAATTTTAGACGCACCTTTGAAGAACGCGAAAGCCACCACGACAAAAATCACGATTTCCACAGGAATCGCAGCTAACTCAATCAAACCTCCGCCTCTACCTATCACCGCAACCAACGCCAAAAACAGAACCTCAAAAATATCGTCAAGGGCTCCAGCCGCAAGCATAATAGCACCTAAATGAGTGTTTAAGCTGTTCAAATCCATGAGAACCTTCACTTTCGTCGCTTCAGATGTCACCATCATAGCTCCTCCAAACACCAAAGCAGCCAGCCAACCGTAGCTGGGAAAAACCAGCATCATAAATGTAAACCCAAGAGCGAATGGGACAAGAGCTGAGCTTAATGATATGAGAAGTGATTCGCGTGAAGTTTCCCGTATTTTTTCAATGTCAATCTCCAACCCAGCCAAGAACAACAGAAAAATTATCCCCAGATAAGCCAGAAAATCCACTATAACCAAAGCCGACTCAGAATCAAAAAGAACAGCCCTCAAAAAAGGGATACCCAACAGAATCCCCGCTAAAATCTGGCCGACAACAGCAGGCATACCAATTCGCTTAAACAGAAAACCCATTACGAAAGTAACAAGCAGAATTAAAGGTACTAGAACAAATATCTCCATCTGTCAACTACCCTTTCCAGATACCCAGCGGCCGTCAAACAATCACTAAGACAAATTAATCGTAAAGCGAATACTTCGAACACCGAGTAAATTATAAACGTTTCCCAGACCAGAACCTATTAAGTTACCCAGCATAAAAAACAAATAAACTTTCCCCAAAAACTTCAAAATAGTCCTACCTTTAGCTTTCTCGTAACGTTCTGACGCCGCACCTTCTAACACGGGTCTACACTAAAATTCACTCTATATAGAGGGTATAAACAAAAAATCACATAAAATACAAAGGAACTGCTTGTCAGATTTCGAATCTTTCGATTATTTTCCTTTCTTCTGCACCAGTTATCTCTGCAATCACATGAAAGTACTGTTGAAGACCTGAACTTTCAATTCGCGGCTTCAGCAACTCATCTATCTGGAAAACTCCCGCAGAATTCGACATCGTAATCTTTATGGTTATCGGCTTTTTTCCCCCCTCAATAACCTCCACTTTCTCAATTGACAACGCTGAAACCGCGTGAATATCCACTTTCCCCGCTTCAAAAGGAATCCTAGCTCTGCCAGCTTCCATATCCAACGCATCAGCTATGCTAACTATGCCCGCTTCCACCGTCAACGGCTCATTAGGCACCTCATGAGCCACAATAGCATGCATAACTTCAGAGCTAATTATCGCACGCTCCTCTTCCGAGTAAATCGTGGTCAAACATCTTTCAATAAACTCCATAGCGAGAAGCACACTGTACTTTTCATGGTCATGCCTTATGACAACCATACCCAAATCGTGAAAAATCGAGCCCAGCACCACCACAACCTCTGCATCCTCATTCTTCATGCCGTAACACCGGACAATACTGGGCTTAACCTGCTGATCCATGAGAATACGCATTAGTTTAAGCGCCAAGTTAGCAACAATCTTTACGTGTGTAGGACCATGATCAGTATAGCCCATACGATCGATGGCCATCACATTCGCGCATTTCCAGTAGCTTTGCAACTTCACGTCCTCCTTAACCTTGTCAATAACGTGCTTCAACTTGGCATTACTCCGATAGGGAATGTTAAAAACATACGACATTCAAATCAACCCCCTAATTCAAGCACTTATATTTCTGCATGAAAATTTAAACTTAGCCAACCAAATCGAAGAAACACCCCAAAACCCCAACTAACCTTCCAACACGCCAAGTTCAAACAAGCATGCTTTTAAGGAAGCAACCAATTCTTTTCCAAAAAGAAACCTTGAGGTCTGCACGTGGGTAAGAAGAAAGTTTTAAGCGAAGGAGACATCGGTAAACTAGTTTACCCTTCGCAAGGCGAAATTTTAGGTGTAGTATTGAAACTCCTCGGTTTCGACAGAATACTAGTTAAGTGCCAAGACGGAAAAGAACGGCTCTGCAGGATCCGCGGAAAAATGAAAAGACGCGTTTGGATTCGAGAAGGCGACATCGTAATTGTTTCACCATGGGATTTTCAAAGCGACAAACGCGGTGATGTAACATGGCGTTACACGCATGCGCAA
>JAFGLT010000092.1 GCA_016927895.1 Candidatus Bathyarchaeota archaeon
ATACCCAGAAAAGGTATATCGTTCTCTCTTGCAAACTTTATGGCAGCGATTTTTCCCTCGGTACCTCTGGGACCGAAACCGTAAGGTACGAATACGCCGTCAAAAGCTTTTAGGTCTTCGATGCAGTGAGGCTGCTTCTCGAACTTCTCCGCCTCCAAGTAGGTAATGCACACCCGTGACTTGCACGCTGCCCCGCCGTGATGTAACGCTTCATTCATGCTTACGTAGCTGTCTGTCAAACCCGCGTATTTGCCTATCAACGCTATTTTAACTTCGCTCTCTGGATTTACCACTGCATCTACGAACTTTTTCCACTCGCCGAAATCCGGGGCGCCATATTTATAGCCTAATCTTTGACAGACGAAGTCGCCCATACCTTGTTTGTC
Source organism: Candidatus Bathyarchaeota archaeon (assembly GCA_016927895.1). Taxonomy (GTDB): domain Archaea; phylum Thermoproteota; class Bathyarchaeia; order Bathyarchaeales; family Bathycorpusculaceae; genus SG8-32-3. The sequence continues at coordinate 387 of JAFGLT010000092.1, forward strand.
AAGAATAAGGGGCACCTGATACACTGATTCTGCGTTGTAAGAGCAGAAAACTGCGCTTTCCGGAATCGTTCCGAACAACGCTATCTTCCGCAAGACTTCAGCATCAATCATAGTGGGACTTCGGGCAACAATAATGTCTGGTTGAATACCAATTCTGCGCAGCTCGTTAACGCTGTGCTGCAACGGCTTAGTTTTCATTTCGTTGGTGACGTCCAAGACTGGAACCAAAGCAACATGAACGTACAAGGTGTTTTCGAAGCCTTCTTCCAACCGCATTTGCCGGATAGCTTCTAGGAAGGGCAGTCCCTCTATGTCGCCTACCGTACCGCCTACTTCCGTTAAGAGTACATCGGCTTTGGCTGCTTTAGCCCCTTTTTTTATGCAAGTTTTAATCTCGTTGGTTATGTGCGGCACAATTTGAACGCACCGTCCCAGAAAGTCGCCTCGCCGCTCTTTTTCAATAACTGATTTATAAACGAGACCTGTAGTCAAGTTGTTTTCCTGCTTCAAACTCAAATCCAAAAAGCGTTCGTACCATCCTAAATCCAGGTCTGTTTCGCCGCCGTCGTCAGTCACAAAAACTTCACCATGCATATAAGGATTCATTGTTCCCGCGTCAACGTTCACGTACGGGTCAATCTTCATGACTGTGGGCTTAAATCCTCTCGTTTGAAGCATTTTACCGATAGAAGAAGTTAAAATTCCTTTACCAACGGAGCTTAACACGCCACCTGTTACAAAAATATACTTAACCACGCCGACCCTCCCGTAATAAACTACACCTTTCAACAGTAGTTAATATAACTTTTTTGTGCCTAAAAATGCTTAAGGCATAACCTAGTTTTTCAACACTTAGGTATAGCTAAGTAAAAGTTAAGGGTCATCGCCTGCGGTTCCGCACTTGGAAAAACCGCACCAAAATGAAAACTCCAGCGAGAATAAGTATAATCGGCCCCCAAGGTATGTCTAACCCGAAAATCTCTGCCGCCAACAAACTAAAGCCAGCGAAAAATATTATCAACCCAATAAATATCCACATGATAGCGCCGCCCCTTCCGGAAAAACCAGATGCGCCCTCGTACCTCCCATACCTCACGTAAACTCTGCCTTTACCACGTCCACCGTATAGAGGTGCACCGCAACTAACACAAACCGTAGCGCCGTCAACATTGTTAGTCCCACACTCAGTACAATAAACTATAGTGTCGCCCCCCACCACAAACTCTCGTATATAAACAGTGCACATAAGACTTTTGGTAGACTGCTGTTTTGCGCTCTTCGATTTAAGTGTGACTGTGATTATACAATCACATTGCTTTAAAAATTGTTATGCATAAACAGTTAATCATAAATTTTTAGGAGAATGAGAATGACATTGTTTAAAATTAAAATGACTATAGCTATTGCTGCATTTCTGATGCTATCTTTTGTTGTTTCGCTTATTGCTGTGCCCCTAGCCAACGCGCATGATCCACCATGGACAATCAAAACCTACTGCTACGTTAACGCGTCTCCTAACCCAGTAGGTGTTGGACAACAAATTGCACTTACAGGCTGGATTGACAAAGTACCGCCAACAGCAGAAGGCTACTGGGGCTCAGTGTGGCACGACATGACAATTACTGTCACAGACCCTGATGGACACACCGAAGAACTGGGACCATACACTTCAGACGCTGTAGGAGGAGTCTGGGCTTGGTACACACCCGAAAAAGTCGGCGAATACACATTCGTTTGCGATTTCCCCGAACAAGTTGCTTATGACGACAATCCCTATCCATACTTCAGCTTCTTCATTGAAATGAACAAAGCTTACCTCGGAGACGTTTACGAAGGCAGCACCAGCGAACCAGTCACCGTTGTTGTGCAGGAGGAACCGCTAGTGACCGCTTTTTCAGATACTCCGCTTCCAACAGAATACTGGGCGCGACCGATAAGCTCCATGAACAGAGAATGGTACTCAATCGGCGGAAACTGGCTAGGACTAGGAGCTACAAGCTTCGGCACCACTGGATTATACGAGAGTAACGGGAACTTTAATCCGTACACTCAAGCGCCAGGCAGTGCTCACGTGATGTGGACGGAGCCGATCGCCTTCGGAGGTCAAATCGGAGGCGAATTCGGTCCAGACGAAACAAGCTTATACGCTACTGGCACGGCTTACGAAGCAAAATTCAACGCAGTCATCATGTACGGAATACTCTATTACACCGAGTATCCTGGTGCAGGCAACAACCCGACAGGCTTGAAGGCTATTGATTTGCACACTGGAGAAACCCTGTGGTCTAAGAATATCACCACACCATTGAAGTGCGGTATGATCTACAATATGATTACAGGAGACCAGTACGGAGCCCATGCATACCTATTCACGGCTCCAGCAACCGTTGGATTTGTGCCTTTCCCGCTTGGAAATGAATGGGAGATGTACGATGCTATGACTGGCGAATGGATACTAAACATTGCCAATGTAAGTGCTGGCACGCTGAGGACGGGTGAAAACGGTGAACTCTTAAGCTACACTGCTGGTGGAGGGATGCTGAGCTTGTTTAACATGAGCAAATGCATCGCAGCCGGCCAACACAAATACGTTTACCAAACAATATATAGCGCATTAGAAACTTGGAGACCGCCCATAGGCGCTACTATTGATTGGAACGACGGATACGAATGGAGTGTACCAATAGTAACTGAAATGGGTGGCGAACCATTAGGTTTAGCTCTCACAAAAGTCAGTGACGATGTAGCGCTTTTAACTGCAGGAGGAGGCAATGCACTGGCGGGAATCCCGGGAGGACACCATCCAGGATGGCGAGTGGACATAGCATACAGCGCAGTTGACGGCCACAAACTCTGGGGTCCAGTAAACCGGACGCTGTTGAAAGACAGTGGTGTTGTGGTTGCAGCTACGGGAGAAGGCGTATACTCAGAATATACAAGACAGACTTTCACATGGAACGCCTACAGCTTGGAAACAGGACAGAAACTTTGGGGTCCAAGTGAGCCTACTAATAGCAGTTGGGCATACTATGATTTCACTGCTCCCAGCGTTATCGGCTACGGCAATCTTTACACTTGGGGTTTAGCTGGAGAAGTTTACTGCTTTGACCTTGAAACAGGCGACATGAAATGGAGCTATAACACTGGTAACTCTGGGATTGACAGCCCCTTTGGCAGTTGGCCTTTAGGCACTTGGCTGACACATCATGTGCTTGCTGACGGAAAGCTTTACGTTAGGGCTGGACACGACTACACTCCACCGGTATTTAAAGGCGCAAAATTGTACTGTTTGAACGCTACTACTGGCGAAGAAATCTGGGAATCACTTAGCTTTGACATAGTCGGAACTACCGCCTGTGCAGACGGCTATATGGTTTGGTTCAACGGCTATGACAATCAGATTTACTGTTACGGGAAGGGACCCAGCGCTATGACAGTATCTGCACCAGATACAACTCAACCAATGGGAACGGCTATTCTAGTGGAAGGCATGGTCACGGATATTTCTCCGGGCGCAAAAGAATACACTCAGACTGCTCGTTTTCCACAGGGTGTTCCTGCTATTTCTGATGAGGATATGAGTGCTTGGATGGAGTACCTGTACCAACAGCAACCTAAGCCAACAGAAGCTACAGGCGTTGAGGTTACCATTAGCGTGCTTGACTCGAACGGCAATATCTACGACGTAGCAACAGCCACCAGCGAAATTAATGGCTTCTATAGCGCAACGTTTACTCCGCCAGTTCCAGGTAAATACACTGTCTACGCTACTTTCGCTGGGTCAGAATCATATTGGCCATCATCAGCAGTAACAGCCATCAACGTTGAAGAAGCCCCTACCGTTACTCCTGAACCTACACCTGAGCCAGCTTCTGCTGCTGATCTTTACTTCCTGCCAATGTCAATCGGAACGATAGTTGCAATCATAGCCATCGGATTAGTGCTTATTCTGATGCTAAGAAAACGTTGAACAAAAAAGCGGTCGACACAGAACAAATCTTCCCCCTCTTTTCTTCGGGGTTACTAGCTCATAAGCATAGGAGAAATGGGCTGAGAGGGCTCTGCACATGAATCTTGCTAACCACTTGCTCGTTAGCCATTCCTCTTTTCTCCTTTGAGTCTAGTGCAAAGCCCCAGCAAACCCTTTGTAATAACAACTCATGTCATACCCATACGGTGGAGAAACATGGTATTTGAATTCAGCCGCTCGGTTCAATTTTTATCTTGATTCTAAATGTATATTAGTGAGTAGTAAATATTAAGAGTTGAGTTATACTATTTCAAAAAAAAGGAAGCAAATCCATGATAAGAAAAAATCTCCTAATTGGAGTATTACTAGTTCTCTCACTCACAAGCTCAACCATAATATTCACCCAAAGCAACTTCGCTTTTGCAGCTGAACCAACCAAGCTGAAAATTTACATTGGACCAAATAAGATTCCTGCAGACAACAGCATTAATGAGTGCATCTTCGTACAGCTACAAGACTCTAACGGAAGACCCGCAAGAGCAATCGAAGACACTACAATAAGCTTGTCATCATCATTGACAAGTGTGGGCACCGTGGATCCCACAATCACAATACAAATGGGCGAGACATTCGCTGTGGCCAATTTTGAATCCACCTTCACACCGGGATCTACAACTATCGCAGCCACAGCATCCGGCTTCGCTACTGTTCAGGCGACCATGAGTACAATCGCCCCGATACCCAGCAAACTAGGCTTATATGGCTTTCCTTCAATCATTCCCGCAGATGGAAGTACATATGAAGCAATAGCAGTTCAACTGCAAGACGCAAGTGGCAATCCAGCAAAAGCTCCACTTGGAGGTGTCGCAGTCACCTTGTTCTCTTCAGACGAAGAAATCGCCACTACGGCAACCTCAGTTCTTATTAACGAAGGCCAAACACACACGTTGGCAAACATAACAGGAACCTCACCTGGGGATGCTGTAATTACCGCTATTGCCTCAGGATATACTTCAGCACAAACAACGATAACTACACAGACGCCACTGACAAACGCGCCTGCAAAAATTAAATTATACTCTGCTTCACAGAAAATTATGGCAGACAATACTGAACACGTTCAGATTGTCGTTCAACTTCTTGATGAAACAGGAAAAATCACGCAGCAACCATCAACATCAACTGAGGTCCAGTTGTCTTCTTCAAACGTGGAAGTAGGTAACATAGAATCTGTAATTGCAGTTCCCGAGGGCAAAGTTTTTGCTACTGCTATCTTCTCAACGACATACAAAGCAGGGTCAACAACCATAATGGCAGCAGCCTCAGGTCTCCAAACAGACATTGAAACCGTAACCACCATTGGGTTTACTCCATCAAAATTAGTTGTATACTGCAACCCTTCAGCGCTTCCAGCCGACAATGAAGAATATGAAGGAATCCAGATTCAGCTTCAAGATTCCTCTGGAAAACCAGCGTTAGATCCGAATGGTGATGTAACAGTCTCCTTATTCTCCTCGGAACCAGATGTAGGGACTATCCCAGCGACAATAACAATTCCTTACGGAAAAACTTACGCGACGGTTTTGTTCAAATCTACATATCTGGCTGGCTCCACGTCAATTACAGCTCAGTCTTCAGGCTACACCGCAGCTCAAGCACAAACGAGGACATACCAAATCGACCAACTCTCACTTAGCGCGACAATAACTGCAGAACCAAGCAACGTTATTTCAGGCAATCAAACGGAAATAACAGTGTATGTAACAGACCCAGCGCAAAACCCGGTTGAAGGAGCGACCGTGGCATTTAATTCAAACAAAGAAGGAAAATTCACAACAGTGCAGCGGCTGGAAAATGGTTGCTACACCACTATCTTTACACCACCAACCTTCGAAACCTCTACAAACATAACAATTACTGCTACAGTTTCGAAGACTGATTGCACTACCGTAGTAGCTACAGCACAAATCACTGTGTTGCCAGAACAAATCTTGGGCAATCTGCAAATATACGTTAGAGACGGAAACAGTTTCGAACCAGTTGGTAACGTCACCTTAGTCCTCACTTCCCAGATATCGGACGATACAAACCTTAACGCCGTCACAGATAACACCGGATATGTAGTGTTTCCCAATTGCGTGGAAGGCGATTACACGATTAGCCTTGATAAACAAGGTTACGTCCCAATGGAAACAGACTTGAGCTTTAAAAGCACCGACGGCCCAATAGACCTATATATAACGCGAATCGGCGAGAATCAATCTACATCCGACGGCACAGTTGTTGGAATAATCCTAATTGTGGTCATCGTCTCCTGCGTAGTCGTGCTGGTGGCGTTTTTGATGTGGCGAAGAAGACAGATGCCTTCTTTAAACATACCTCCCCCCAAATGGAACAAATAGCAAAAACCGGCAATCATACATCTGAGGCAATCAAGGGGGTAATTCTATTCTGCGGTTTTAAGATGGTTAGAAGTAGTCGTCGCTAAAGGCTATATGACTACTACTTCTATCAACTTATCGCGAACTAGCGCGCTATACCACTACACAAAAGACCTAATGTTGAGTTTCTAGGCCATAAAGAGATAGAGAACACACGCCTATACATACAGCTATACAAACAACTTTTCAAGAATATTCCAGATGACAAGTTCATAATCAGAGCAGCGCACACATTAGAAAAAGCCACTAAGCTATGGAAAATGGGTTTTGAGCCTTACGTGTCATGGAAGGAGTACAGCTATTTCGAAAAAGAAAATAAGGGGTATATGCTATGATTGTTAACGACGCAAAAACCATGCGGCCGAAATCACTCAAAAGTGGCCGAGGTGAGGTAGCCTCGGTTCAAGTGGCTATATCTCCACTTTCAACAAATCCCTCATTTTGTCGAATTTTTTGACATAATGCTAACGTTCACAAGTCGCATTTTTAGCGTGAGTTGGCAGGCTATACTATGCGGAAAACATAGGTGTATAAGTGCGGAAGTGATTATGTTAAGAATTGAGGATTTTTTGTGACAAAAGACAAAGTCAAATTGGAATGCCCACAGTGCTATTGGATGTTTAACGCTGCAATACCGAACAGTGCCCATCCAGTTGCTTCTTTGAGCAAGCCAAAAGAAAACAGCTTCGATGGCAGCGTAATAGAAGAGGTTCATGATTGCCGAAACCCGAAATGTAAGGAAACGTTTAGCATTTACTGGTTTGAGCCTATACGATTTCTCGACAGATCCTAAAGACAGATTGCTGAGATTTCAACGTTAAGTGTTCCAGTTTTTCCAAGGCTCAATTGGCTTTCACCTCTAAACGCGGACACTCGCGCATTCTCAATCTGAACAGTATCTCCAGCCGATACAGAACCTATTTGGCCGTTCCATAGGCAAAGTTTAATCTTTCCACTTTCATCTGCTATCGATGCTTTGGCGACGCTTGCGCGGTTTCCATATCTAGTAAAAACATGCTTTGGCTCTTCAACTTCTAAAATTTTAGCTTTCAGACTAACATGTCTCATTCCAGTCCGCAAATCTTTGATGGAATTAGCAGTAGCTGTTCTAGCTTTCCTTGCCATATACCTGCGAATCTCATAGGTGTCCATGAAATTTCCTAGGTGATTGCTTTCATTAAAAAGAAAAGCTTCGCCTATTCGAATTTGCGCAATGACTTCAGATTCCCTCTTAATAAGAAAAATGAATTTGTTTTTTATTTTGCCTCGACATTGGATTGATAGTTTGTCGCATCTTGATTCTCTATGTTCTTCTGCCAAGCGCAGGGCATACAAAAATTCTTCAGGGTCAACTTCATATTTTACTGAAAGAAAAGCAAGATATTCTCCTACTGACTTCTTTTGTCTCAAGTTTCTTCACTCTTTTTTCCTTTCATATTTTCATGCGCTTATAACATACTAATCAGAATAATCTGGAGAAAAAGCTAAACGCACTTTATTGCTGATCTGACTCTTCCTCTAAAAAATCCAGATAGTCAATAGAGGATATTCGTTGCACACTATATTAAGGTAATCATGGAGAAAACACTTTCTGTATGGTATTTCGATTCCATTTTTTATTTTTAAGAAATGGCGTCATAAATTTTAAACATTTTAAATAGAATCTCTAAAAGTGGCGATAACTCCCGCGCACCCCTCATTTTGTTTGTATAAGGTCAAAGTGAGGTAGCTTCGGTGCAAGTGGCTATATCTCCACTCTCAACAAAACCCTCATTTTATCCATTTTCTCTGGATAACCGTTTTTGTTTTATCTACCTGTTATATTTTGAGGTATAAGCGCTAGAGAGTGAGGTGCCTGGATTCTCATTCTCTCTATTCTCAGCAGTATCTTTCATTTCTTCAACGGCTTTGTCTATACTTGTCACGGGTAACAAGTTCCCAAAAACGATTTGACGTGATAGAAGTTCAATGTGTTCATGTTCTGCGTTGTACTTAATCTCTGACATTGTCAGCTCTTTGTCAGTAACGTACAGTTCTATTATACAATCTTTGGGACGTTCTTTTGGGCTTCCTCTGACAAGTATTGCATAGTAATCGTTTTTTCCC
>JAFGLT010000093.1 GCA_016927895.1 Candidatus Bathyarchaeota archaeon
AACGTCAAAACGGCTCATGGAAACAACTCCCGCAAGTGAATTTTAAACTCGCCCAGTTTGCCGCCGTAATTGCCCGCGGAAACCCGTGCCACCCCGTCAACGTTCAACACGGCTCCGATTCCAGCTTTCATGGCTTCCTTGACAGCATCCATTGAGCGTCCGTTGATTACTATTTCTGGAACGTACGTTACTTCTTCGGGAAGCAGTGAAGCTTTACCCAACTTTGGTTTAAGCGATGAACAATACGAATGGTTCGTGGTGGGTCCTATAGCTGGAAACTGGGTTTCAGGCTTCGAGCCAGCGGAGCAAACATCAAAGGGGGTGACCACACCCTTTACTTTGTGTATGGCTTCTAAGGCTTTTTCGCCTGCCGCCTTTACGGCTTCTTTTGTTTTGCACATAACCCAAAAGTTTGCGCCCATGACGCCGCGGGCGTAACCCAAGTACCGTTCGATTATGAAGTCTGGAACCATGAGAGGAACCACGATAACCTCTCTTCCATGCCGCTTTTCACCCCACTCGTAACCGTCGCCGCAGTGCCCCACCCGCTCCATCATGTCTAGTTTTCCCTCAGCATCGGGCAGCGCGTCAAAAACCGCTGTGAAAGGCTTAACCAGTATATCCTGACGAATCCTGTAAGCCAGTTCAACTTCAAACTTCTTTAAAGACTCGAAAAAAGGCTTTTTTGGGTTTAGTTCTCCCCAGAACTGTAGTACCGCGCCTTTGCGTTTATCTGGCGTTTCGTTTTTGCTCAGCCATTTCTCGACGCCGCCTTCCACTCTGCCGATGACCACAGAGGGCGTGGCGGTTGAGTCTTCAGCGGCGCGTTGCAGGGTGCGTGCGTCACCAGCTGTAACTATCAAGCGGCAAAAGATTCCTGCAAAGGCTTCGGCGTAGGTATCCTCGATTTCTGGTTTTGTTGCCATTTTACCCGAGTTTCCCAATGGCTTCTCCTCTGACTTTTTTTCTGAATTCGCTGCTTTTTTTCGTTACAGTCTCCATATTTTCCTCTGTTACTATTTGAACCTTGGGTAAGGTTTGAGGGTGAAGCGAAAAAAACCTGTCTATAAGCGAGGAGTCTACTACTCTGTTGGTTTCCAGAGATTCTAAGTTCCAGTTTTCCACCAAATCTAAGGCTGCTTGTTTTCCTTGCTTGCAAAAGACATCGGTAATTACCGCTGTGACCAAGTTGTTTTCTGACAAAACTGAGATTTCTGCGTTCCTCACCGCGTAGTTGTTGCCGTTGAAGGAAACAGTTAATCCACCGTTCTCTCTAACCAGCTTGAAGGCTTCCACATCGGTTATGCTGTCGCCCACGTACATCGCGTCTTCCAGCGGTACCTGCAACTTGGCTAAGGCGTCCTTTATGGCGGCGGCTTTTTGGCTCCCGCCCACGGTAGTTACTTCCGAGAAGATTCTGCCTACGCCCATGCCTGCGATTTCGCTCCAGAGAATCTTGTCAAGTCGCTTTATAGTGTCTTGGTCGGCACTGGAAAAGGCTTCTATGGTTTTTGCCTCTGGAGGAATAATTATCATTGGCATTTCCTCGATTTCTTGTGCGATTTCTTGCAGCCGTGTCTTTTCTTTTTCAGTGAGAGCGTATTTGTCGATGCTTATCTTGGTGCAGTAAGTGTTTTCGTAAGGAAAGTATAGGGCTTCGCAGAGCGCTTTTATGTAATGCTCGTAACTTGTGCTGACTATGAAGGCGCTGGCCACTGTCCTCACGTGCTGCAGGGTGTCTTTGCTTTTTGCAATTAGAATTAGGTTCTGAGAGGAGAATTCTTCCATTTGAGCGTCTGTAACGTTGTACGCCTTGAGGAAAGGCAAAATCAGCTTTAGCGTGCTGCCTGCCGTGTAATCTGGCTTTTTGAAAACTTCCGCGAGTACGTCGTCATATTTACTTATTAGGGTGAAAAGTTTGTCGCCGTTTGGAACGAAACGCGCCGTAATTTCAAAGGCGTTGTCGTTTTTGCTTATGGGTCCTTCACAGTCGGATATGAAAACACGCTTCAAGACTTACGCCTCAACTGTTCCATGTGGCTCATGCTTTGAGCTATGTGCTTTTTCGAAGCTATATCTGTCCTGTTCCACATGGCACCGCCTTCAATAGCACGGGCGCCTTCCAATGAGACTTGGCGTGCTTCCTCAATGTTTTCGCCGACGCCTAAAACGCCCACCGCTCGAGACTTCAACGCATAAACCTGATTGTCCCTGACCTCCATTGCGCCTGGATAAATTCTGATGTTGTCGCCGTACCTGCCGACTAGCATATACGCCCCAGACAGGTCAACTGGAGTGCCAACAGCAGCTTTATCCACCAAGGCAGAGAAAACCTCGGCGTAGCCTCCGTAACCCGGCGGAACCTTGTATGTTAAAACGGTTGCCATTTTCTTCAATTCAATGCGGGTCAAGTTTCCTTCTAAAATTTTGAAGCAGACATCAACAAAGTCGTCCTCCACGACGGGCAAGATGTTGATGATTTCAGGGTCGCCTGGCCGGCTGTTGTTTTCGAGGATTTTAATTCCAGATCCCGTGTGCATGAAAGCCAAGTACAGGGGCACACCTCTCAACGCAGAGTCGTCTCCTATTTTCGCTTTCCATTTCTCGAAAATTCTTGTGGCTAACGCGACTTCTTTTTCCCGCTCAGCTGCGGTTAAAAACGGCAGTGCGTCGCCCGTATCTTTGTAGGAGCCCATTCCCCCTGTGTTTGGTCCTTTGTCGCCGTCAAAGGCGCGCTTGTAGTCTCGTGTGCCAGGCAAGGGGATGAAGTGTTTGCCGTCGCATAACGCTTGGAAGCTGGATTCTTCACCGTCTATCTTCTCTTCTATTATAACGGTGCCGTACTGAAAGTTAGACATAAAATGCTCAAAGAGCTTTTCCCGCGTGATGAAGTGGTCTCCCCAGACGCCTACGCCTTTTCCAGCTGTCGGCTTGTCAGGCTTAACTACGGCCTTGTTCTCAAGTTCGTCGAGCCAACCGTAAACTGTGTTCTTAACTTCGTCTGTTCCCTTGTAGTCTTCGGGGTTAAAGATTTTGAAGCGCGGGTTTGCTTCCGGTGTTATTTCCTGAAATAATAAGCGTTGCTGCACTTTGCTGACTTCTATAGCGTACTCCTGCTTTGGACAGATGACTGGTATGCCCGTGCGCTTTTCCATGAGGTCGCGTACGCCGGCGATTATGGGTTTTTCTGGACCAACTATGGCAAAGTCTATTTTGTCCTTGTTGTTTTCAGCGAACTTGCAGATTTCCTCAATGTTTAAGTCGGGTATAACCACGTGTTCAGCGGCTTGTTCCATGTTGAAAGGGTTACGCTGCTTGTCTGCAATGTAGAGTTCCACTTTATGGTTTGGGCTTCTTGCGAAAGCGTCAACCATAGCTGCTTCTCTTGCGCCGTAAGAAACGACGAGTACGCCTATTTTTTCCATAATGTACACCTTTGTTAGAATAACCTGGAAAGCTTAATTTGTTTTTTCAGAGTTCAGGGTGAGGTTCCGCATGTCTCATAGATTCTTCCTTTTTCTTGATAGCCTTTAAGGAACTTCTTTTTCATTTCATCAGCCATTTTCTGAGCTAACGGCGTGGGATACTCGCCTGTGATGCACGCTAGACATAACTGGTCACGTCTCTGACCTGTGGCGCGCACTAATCCTTCAATGGATTGGTAGCACACGGCGTCTGCCCCGATGATTTTCGCGATTTCCTCTGGATTATGCTTCGATCCTATTAGCTGCCCGTAAGTTGCCATGTCAATTCCGTAAAAGCATGGTCCGATTATGCGCGGGAAAGTAACGAACATGTATATTTTTTTGGCGCCTGAGTTGCGCATTTTTTCTATTGTGACTCTTGTGGTGTCTCCGCGGACTATGCTGTCTTCGGTGACTATGAGACGTTTTCCGTCAACTTTTGGGCCTAGAATGTTTATTTTCCTGTCTATGGTGGAGCAGCGGTCCCTGTTGAGCAGTATGAAAGCTCGTTCGGTGACGTAGCGATGCCTGCGGGACGCCCGTTCCCACTTGAGTCCTGACTCTTCGTGGACGCCCATGGCTGGGTCGTCGCCTGTTTCAGGAACCGAAAGCACAATGTCCGAGTCTTTCACGACTTCAGGGTACTCGCGTACTATGTTTCTGCCGAATTCCTCGCGGATTTCGTAAACGTATTTGCCGTCAAACCTTGAGTCAGGTCTAGCGAAGTAAGCATACTCGAAAGCGCAGAAAGCTTTGCGCGGGTTCTTAATGATTTGTTGGCGTTTGAAACCGTCTTTTGACGTCGTGACAAGTTCGCCGGGTTCCAGTTCGAAGTCTCTTATGAAGCCGTTTATTTCTAAACTAACGGATTCTGAAGAAAAAGCGTAAGTTGCCTCTTCGGGGCTGTGTCCTGCGCAAAGCGGTTTTATTCCATGCTGGTCCTTGAAGGCGAAGAAGTCGCCGTCTCCGGTTATGCCAGTCACAGAGAACGCGCCGTCAATGGTCCTCATGCATTCGCCCACGGCTGACGCTAAGTCTTTGCGTTTTTCCAGCTCGATGAGCAGTTTGCGGCAGATCAAATCTGAATCGCAAGTGTATGGTAGGTCGGAGAATTGCTGGTCAGTTTCCTTTCTAAGCTGAACCGTGTTGACTAGGTTGCCGTTGAATGAGAGCGCAAGTTTCAATCCGTTCAGCGACGCGGTTATAGGCTGGGTGCCTTCCAAGATTGATGTTTCATCGCATTTTCCTGAAGTGGTGTATCGAACGTTGCCTATGCCTATTGAGCCTGGCAATCGCCCGAACCATTCCTTTATGGAGTTGGACTTTAATTTCGGGATTAAATCAAGATTTTTGTGAACAAAAAACTGTTCCCCATTGTAGGTGAGGAAACCGTGGGATTGGTGGCCTCTGTGGTTCTGCGCGCGAAGACCCCAGTACACATGTGGGCAGACTTGTTTCTTTTCAAAGTTTATTACGCCGAAGATACCGCAGCCTATTTTTCAATCCCTTCTTCCAATGATGATGAGAAGTAGAAAAAAGAGTGGCTTATCAGCTTTTAGTACATTTTTAAATAAAAACCATGGAAGCGTATTTCTCGCAAGCAATTTCCAGTTTTCCGCAGTCTCATTTTTGCTGTAATTATGGATAAAACAAAAAAAGTGCGCCGCTAGAAAAACCAGCAACGGCAACGGTGAAAGTGTTTGGTGCTTAATTGAGCGCTTTCCGCAGTTCTTCTGCTTTGTCAGTGTTTTCCCACATGAAGTCTGGGTCTTCTCTTCCGAAATGCCCAAACACGGCTGACTTCCTGTATATTGGTCTGAGCAGGCGAAGTTTTTCTATGATTGCCTTAGGCCTCATGTCAAAGTGTTTATGTATTAACGCCAAAATTTCTTCGTCGGATAATTTTCCCGTGCCAAACGTGTTTACAAACACGGAAACTGGTTGCGCTACGCCTATGGCGTATGATAATTG
>JAFGLT010000094.1 GCA_016927895.1 Candidatus Bathyarchaeota archaeon
ACAACGTTTCCAGTTCCCAATCCTGTGGGATGACCGAACTTTTCTTTGATTATCGGTATTGCCCTTACTGCTGTGCCCATCGTTGGCTCGAATGCTGGAATAGCTGTGTCGATTAATGGTTTTGTTATTCCACCTTTATCGGCTAGCTCTAATGCTTCTTCTAAAACCTGCATCTTTCCTTCCAAGCTTTGGTCTTTCGGGTTGTCAGCAAGAACTATGGACATTTTAATCCCGCTGTCCTTTAGAACTTCCAGTTCAGCGTCTCTGACGCCTTTGTAGACTGAGTTGTATAAGCATCTGTCTTGAAGTCCCATGTTCTTGGCGAGTTCTGCTGCTTTCATGCGAGTTCTCGGACTCATCGCGTCCAGCATTAATGGAGCTTCGCTGTGTTTGGCGACGAAATCGATGTATTTTTCAAAAGCTGTTTCTGTGGTTCCAACTATGTCGTAAGCTAACGGAACACCAGTTAAATCGCTCAAGGTATCAGTTTTGTTGATTAGGTTTTCAGCTTGTTCAGCGTCAAATATTCCTTGGTTTGCGTCTTTCACCATTTTCTGGCCTAGCCAAAAAATTGAGCCGATTAGAAAAGTGGGTGTTTCTCCAGGCTGACCGCCTACTTTCACTTTCCCTAATTCGTAGATTTTTTGTGGTGTATTGAATTTGTGCATTTTGCCTCATCTGGATTAAATTTTACTTTCCAGCTACTGCTTTCTTGGCGATTTCAACGCCTTCTTCTTTGTTCTTTCCGAAGATTGCTCCCATTGCTTCAGCGTCTTCTTTTTTGACTGCAGCGCCGCCCATAAGGATTATCAGTTTGTCCTTGAGGTCGGCTGATTTCAGTGCTTCATCTAGTTTTGCAAGGTTGTTCTTTGCAGGTACCGTGTTAACCGAAATAGCTAGTATGTTTGCATTGGCTTCTTTTATTTTGTCAACGAAAACTTGAGGGGCAGCGCTTTTGCCTGCGTCAATTGTCTTGAATCCTGCTCTTTTTAGTGCTCTCCTAACTGCTTCTTTTGCTGTGTCGTGCATGTCGGGTTCGATGTTGCCTATGACAACTGTGCCAATTGGGTTCTCTGGTTCTGGAGGCTCTTTCTCCATCATAGATTTAAGCCATGACATTTATCATTACTTCCCTTTTAGTTTTTTTATACCCTCGATTTTTATATTCGAATTCCATATTTAAACTTTGACTCCGCTATTACACTATTGCTCCAATAAGCAAAAATGAATGCTTGGGAAGGAAAAAATGTTCAAAACACCAAATAAGTATCTCCTACTGTTCCTTGTTTTGGCATTTGCATTCGCATACCGCATTCTGCTGTTGCACTGGGCAACTTACCCGCCGGGAGCTGACATCGGTTTACACGAAAGCGTTGTCCACTCAATCACTTCGTCGGGTAACACAGATTTCTTGTGGAACAATTACCAGATGGGTGGCGGTCTTTCTCTAACTTTTCCAGGATACCACATATTCGTTTCGCATATAATATTGATGACTGGAATACCTGATTATCTCGTGCATTCTTTGGTTGCCGCGTTTTTTTCTTCGTTTATTGTTTTATGCGCTTTCTTGATAGGGCGACGCGTTTGGGGAGAATCAACTGGCTTTATAGTTGCGTTTTTAGTGGCAATTTCACGGTTTGATGTAGAGATGCTGCTGTGGGGTGGCTTTCCCAACGCAGTAACTTTATTGCTGATTCCCATGGTTTTTTATCTTTACTTGGAAAGAGAAAGATTTTCCATGGTTCCTTTTCTCGTTACGACAACGTTTTTGTCTGGAGCCATCTTCTTAACCCACTCCCTCAGCGCAGTTATGTTTGTATGCATAACATTTTCCACTGTAATTATTGCGGCGATTTTTTCCAAAAGAGTCGGCGTATCAAAAAAGCATATTCTCGCTTGGCTTTTGCCAATTTTCCTCGGCGCAATCATAGTTTCTCCATTTTTAGTAGATGCCGTACCTGCATATTTAGGCGCAAACTCAGACACGTTCACGGGCGGCGTATCAGGTATCCGACTGGCACTTCTCTCAACGAGAGTCCTTCCTCTGGAATGGGTAATACCTCTTTTCGCTAGTGTAATTTTCTTCTTTTTGTTCTCCAAAAAGTACCTAAGCAAATTTATTACTGTTCAAGCTTTGCTTCTTACATTATGGATTTTAGTTCCCATGCTATTTACCCAAGCGTATTTAGTGGGAATTTACACAGACTATAATCGATTTCTGTACTTCATTATCTTGCCTCTTATACTTCTAATCTCGCTTGGGATCGACCACGGTGCAGGCTTCTTCTCGCGCATAATAGACACGTACCTGTCTTTAACAAAGAAAGCTCAGACCAAGAAAAGCACCAGCAAAATCAGTAGGCTCGTGTCGCATCTGTCTTGCAAACGCATCTACGCAGGATTTGCGCTAAGCTTCTTGATTGTTTCGTTTTTAGCGGTGCCAATATTCCTAACTCCATTTCGAGGCGTAGAAATACAAAGATTTTACCAAACTATGAACGACTCTGGATACGAGGCAATGCAATGGGCTCGACAGAACACACCAGACGGCTCAGTTTTTGTTTCCGACGCCTATTACGGCTGGTGGTTTTCAGGTTTCGCGCAGCGTCCAACATTAAGTGCTGTTGACCCTCAATATTTGTCGCTTGCCCGCGAGTTTGAACCCGCAAACGTTGCCAAGAGCTTGCTTGACACGAATTACATGATAGATAACGGTTTGATTCAAGTCCGAGAGGATGGCGGCTACCTGGGCAGGCATAACCCAGAGATTCTAGCCAAGCTCAACTGGACTTACTTCCCTTACGCGTTCTTGAACTTCAATAACAGCAGAACAGAAATCAAATATCGAGTAGACGATAGCCTGCAATTCTTGTATTTAGATCAACTTCCCGTAAAAGAAATGCGAATAGAAAACGACACCAGCCACGCCACCATTGTTGTCACGAAGGGCAACGGCTTCTTCAACTACACCGAGTTAACCACAGTCTACAGAGGGTCACCGTTTGTAAACATGACAATCACCATAGAAAGTGCGGTTGATGGAGTTTCTCTTGACTGGCTTGGTTTCACCATGAACAGCAAAGGCTACATGCAAGCACAGCAAAACAACACAATTGCCTTGCTGGACGAAGGAGTGAAAGCCTTTAGCCAACTGATTTTCAACAAAGAACAGCCGAAAGTTGTTTTGGTTAATCATGACAACCCCTGCATCTTCACGTTAGATTACAACCTGCAAGGCAAAGCTGAAGTAGAAATCCAGATGGCAGTAACCACTTACTCAGTGTCAGATGACCAAGAAATTTATCAATCTCAAGAAAGAAAGGACCAATACTTCAGCAATATTATTACCACCAACCTCAATTCATACCAAAAGCAAATTCCTGATTCTCCCGCCCTTTACGTTTTCGACTACCAAAAAGCCGTGAACGACTGGAACATCTCATACATTGCATGCAGAGATTCTGAAATCTTGCCAAAATTCGTAAACGACCCTACTTTTAGTTTGGTGTTTATTAATAATGAAGTAGCCATATTCATGGTGAAAAAAGGCTTCGCCTAGGTGGGAACGGCATAATCGCGTTGACACTTACCAGTGAGCAGAAAAAAATCGTCGAGCTTACCTTCGCAGTAGTTTTTTCAGCCGTGATATTGGTGCTCTTCTACTCCATAACATCAATGAACGGTCTGGTCATGGGAAACGACCCTGCTGTGCACATGGAAAAAGCTCATATTTTTCTGCAGACTGGGAAAATACCGTTAGAAAACTTAGGTTGGACTCCTCCCCTTTTCCAGATTGTGCTTGCCGTGCTTATCTCATTCACAGGTGCAACTAGCGTTGCACAATTAATCGTTCTGGAGAAGGCGTTGGCGGTGGTTATTGATTGGTTGCTGTTTTTCTCAGTTTATTTGATTGGCTCCAAGTTTTTCGGCAAGAGAATCGGGGTTGTCGCAGCTGTTTTGCTGCTTTTCTGTGTTCCGATGTTCGAACTCAACTTGTGGGGCGGCTATACCACGGTTCTCGGCTTAGCGTTCCTGTTTTTGCTGCTCGCATATTTGCCTTTTGCACTGAAGACCGTCGAGCACATTATAATTACTTTTTTTGTGGCGTTTTCACTGGTTTTGTCCCATCAGTTGACCGCGTTTCTAACCGTGTTAATACTTCCACCGATTATCCTGTTCATGCTCATAAAGTCCCGAGGCAAACATTTCAAGGCGCTTATCGCGGTGATTCTGGGCGGTGGAATAGCTTTCGTGCTTTACTATTCCCAAGCAATGCTCCCTTACTTAGGAGTCCTTATTGAGCACGTTTTCTTCATGCAAAAAACAACTCTATACCAGATTCCAGGCACAACTTTCAGCGCTTTTATTATGAACTTCGGTTTCATATTCGTAATTTCCATTGCAGGTCTTATCGTTGCTTTCCTTAAATTGAGAGCAAGAAAGGACCCTCTCTTTTTCCTGATATTATTCATGAGTTTCATTGTTCCATTCGTTCTGGCAGAATCCCACCTGTTTGGGCTGTACCTGCCTTTCCAATGGTTCATCTACTATTTGATGCCTCCAATGGTGGTTCTTGCGGCTGTTTTGATAGGCTTCGCCGCTGACCAAGTTACAGTTTTCTACCGTAAACATAAACAAAGTTGGAAGAAGCTTCAGCTGAGAGCAGTCACGGTTTCTCTTGTCGCTCTAGTGTTTTTGTTGTTTGTGGTTCGCTTTGGAACAGTCTACGGGAAAATCATGGAGGGAAGCGTGTACTATTCAACATCCGACATAAAAGCATACGACGCGGGTACTTGGCTTAAAAACAACTTTGCCGATGAAACAACAGTCGTTGTAACCGAGGTTCCCGGTTTTTGGTTCAGATTGTATTCGGGTAAGACCGTGATAGCGGAAACTGACCAAGTTGTCGAACGAAACGCGATTGCCGCGGCTGTCTTGGAATTAGCTTACGAGATTGAACACCCCCTAACAATAGTAAGAGCATACGACATGACGAAAGGCGATATTGCTGACGAAAACTACGTCTCCATAAACGATGTTTGGTACAAGGTTTCATATTCCGCGGCAGATGGTAACTTCATCTCTTATCGTGTAGATGACGTTTACAGAAAAGACTTAAACCTGTCTGCTTTTAACAGAGAATCCGTCTTCAACGATCAGGGTTCTCCAAAGACGCTGGTGATTCGCTACTTTAACGACGAAGTAAGCATCACTCAAACCACTATCGTCCAGAACGACACATACCCGATAACCGTTGATTGGTCACTGTCTCCTACAGAAAGCGAGATTAGCGATGTTTCTCTATACTTAAGCACTTTCTTTGACCTCCAATTCTCGTTCGAAGAGGCATATGTCCCCGGTATTCTTGACTGGCAGAATCCTTGGAGTAATCCTTCGAACATTGTGGAAAACGAGTGGGCAGTTGTTAATTTCTCTCGTTCAACCTTAACAGGTAATTACCTTGGTTTCTACGATTCGATACAAGAGGTTGTTTTCGCGTTGAACTTCCAAGAACTGCCTGACTGGGGCAACGTGGGCGTTCTAGCCAGCAATCAGATAGACGCAGTTCGGTTCCAATATAACTTTGACAAAATTGACATCAATCAAACAGCTTCCTTCAGCTATCAGTATACCACTTTTTCAAAAACAAGCTTTCCCGAAATGCCAAACCTTACAGACTTAAAGAGCATGTTCGGTTTCACGCCCGCTGCCGAATTTGAGCTTAAATCAAGGGATTACCACGAATACATAAAAGAAGAAAACATAGGCTTTATAGTGTATGATAAAAACCAGCTTGACACCAAGATTATCCGCTGTAAACTCTTAGAAATAGTCTACTCAAATGACCGATACGTCATTTTCAAAATCAAAAGCAACCCCTAACCCACCGGTTCTTCTGTATAATACCTCTACGAGCTGAAACTTGAAAAATAAAAAAGTGCTGGTTTTGTTTATTGCTCGCGTAGTACTTTGGGTATGTAGTTGCATGCTGGGTCTGATTCGAAGAGGTCGCCTGTGTAGTATTCTGCGCGTGTTCTGCATCCTCCGCAGATTTCTCGGTA
>JAFGLT010000095.1 GCA_016927895.1 Candidatus Bathyarchaeota archaeon
CAGCCAAAAAACTAAACGCTGCCGGCGTTCGTCTCTTCAATTTTCTAATTAGAATTTTAACAAGAGTCAACGTTTCTGACTCTCAATCGGGTTACCGCGTGATTAAAGCTTCAGTCCTAGGGAACATGCGTTTAAAATCAAGCGAGTATGAAATCGAATCCGAGATGCTGGTGAAAACCGCCCGGCAAGGTTTCAGGGTTAAAGAGGTTCCGATAAGCTTCGAGCAGCGAACCTTCGGAACGTCCCGGTTGGATCCAGTAGCTGACGGCTTCAAGATTCTTCTTTCAATAGTTCTGTCGTGGCTGAGGAGTGGCTGAAGGTCGTGGTTGGTGTTTCTCCTCCTAAAGTTTCAATACTCGTGGCGACCTACAACACTGAACTGACTATGGACGGATGTTTGAAGGCAATTTTCGAATTAAATTATCCCAAAGAATTGTTGGAAGTTATAGTTGTTGACGGCTGCTCCACGGATAGAACTTTGGAAATCGCTGGGAGATATCCCGTTAAAGTTATTTCGGCTCCTCTTAATGCTCCAGCCGCTTATAATTACGCACTTAAAATTGTCGAAAGCGAGGTTATCGGCTTCATAGATGCAGACGCGAAGGTGGAGAAAGAGTGGCTGAACAAGCTTGTGGGTTACTTGGATGACCCTCAAGTGGTGGGTGTAAGCGGTGGCATCGAAACTTGGAACAAAGAAAACGTTTGGGCGAGAAGCATCGGCTACGACCTTGAAAACAGGTATGCCCGTCTCAAAAAGTCTGTTGTGCGCATCGCCACTATGAATCTTTTGATGAAAAAAAGCGTCATCGAAGAGGTCGGCGGTTTTGACGAGCATTTGCCTTCTCAGTACGACACAGACTTGGGTTTCAGAATAACAAGTAAAGGCTACAAACTGTTCTTTGAGCCAGACGCCAAGTGCTACCACTTCAACAGGGCAACCGTGAAAGCGTATTTCAAGCAGCAGTTGCAGTACGGCAAGAACACCGTTAAACTGTATTTTAAGCATTCCAAGCTGATTAAAGGAGACCGCATAACAGATTTCGGCATGAACATTCAGCCTCTTTTACTGCTTGCGGTAACATCGTTTTTCCTTTTAGGTTTGGTCCCATTGCTGCGGCCGTTGTGGTACGTTTCAGCTTTCCTTTTAGCTTTTATTTTCGCGTATTACGTTTTTTCAGCCGCTAAACTGGCGGTTAAGTTCAAGGACTCTACTGCTATGCTGCTGATTGTGATTTACTTCGTTAGGTCTCTTGCATGGTTCAATGGCGCGATCATTACAACAGTCCGGTTTCTGGCAGGAGGCAGAAGGTGAACGAGCATGGTTAACGTGTGCTTTTTGTCTCCCGAGTACTTGCCTCTTTCAGGCGGCACAGGCGCCTACGTTTACTACTTGTCTAACGAACTCATGAAGCTCGGCAATTCTGCTTCCATCTTGACAGGGTACAACGAAAGCAGAGACGTGAAAATCAGCGATCAACACCAAATTTTCTTCATTAAGTCCCTTAAGGCTCCTGTCGTCAAATCTTTTCTGTTCGCGGCGGCAGCCTCCAGAAAACTCAACAGTCTCCGCGACACTTTCCCCGTGGACATCACTCATGTCAATCTTCCATTGATTCCGAGTTTTGCCGTTCCAAGAGGCTTCGGAAAAACGTTAGTGACCACGGTTCATTCAACATGGAAAGGGGAGGCAGAAGCCATCAAAGGTGAACCTTACAGTAGGCTTAACTCAAACGAGCAGTTTATGGTGAGCTTTAACTGGCTTCTGAGGTTTTTCGAGGAGAGGATGCTGGAGAGGTCGAACAGGATAATCGCGGTGAGCGACTTCACTAGGCGTGAGCTCCTACAGTACTATAAGGTGAAAGAATCCAAAATTAGGGTTATCCACAATGGTGTCGACGTAGACAAGTTTAAGCCTGCATACGACAAGGTCAAGGCGAAAGAGGAGTTAGGCTTTAACCCTGAAGACAAGGCAATCCTTTCCGTGGGGCGTTTGTACGCTCGGAAAGGCTTGTTCACCCTCATCGAAAGCATGGCGTTAGTTACGAGGAAATTCAAGAATGCCAAGTTCATAATCGCGGGGAAAGGCTTAAGCAACGAGATGAAAAAGCTGGTGAGTTACGCCGCGAAGCTCGGAGTAGAAGACAGTATTGTTTTCACGGGGTACTTCCCTGACAAGAAGTTGCCTCGGCTTTATCAAGCAGCAGACATTTTTGCTTTTTCCACGTTCTACGAGAACCTGCCCTTCGCCGTGCTGGAGGCTCTATCAACTGGGCTGCCTGTTGTGACGACGAACGTGGGTGGGATTCCTGAAATGATAGACAGTGGAAAGAACGGGTTTTTGGTTGAGCCTGCGAATTCTCGGGAGTTAGCTGACAGGATTCTGTTTTATCTGGAGCATCCGGCGGAGGCTTCGGAGATGGGACTCTGCGCTCGCGAAAACATTGAGAAACATTTTGACTGGCGGCTTATCGTAAAGAAAGTGGTTAAGGTTTACGATGAAGCGTTAAGCTAGCTTGTTTCTATGGGTCTGCCTCTGTACGCCACGGTTACTTTTTGTAAACACTTCACAAACCCCAGCGAGCAGAAGAGCACTTTCGTCAAAAACTCGTGCCTGTAAATCAGCATCTGAGCTTTCACTGGCAAGTCTATTTTTGGCCGCTCAAAATTCCGCGCCACCTCAGACACGTGCAAGCCCTCCACTTTTATGTTGTCAGGTTGCAGACTGGTTTTTCTGGCTATGTAGTTTAGGTAGCTGACTTCATCAATTTTCAAACCCATAATTTTGCAGGCGATTACGTCTGTAGCTAACGCGCAGTTGCTGGTTAGCATCAGCCCCATTTTGACGGTTTTCCCTTTGGTTGGCCCGTTTCCCTCTATTGCCACTCGCGCGTCCATAACTGTGAGCTGCGGCTTGATGACCGTATAGAGCCTGTAGAAGACTTCACTCAGGTACGGGTGCAGGTAAATGCGCCTGTTGCTTGGCACGCATCCGAACAGGTTTTTTATGGCTCCGCTGTACATGGCGAACTCGTGGGTTTTCATAAGTGCCATATCTACAGTGGCGTCTGCGTCAAGCACGGTTTTCGGCAGAAACAACGCCTTCACAGGGCTACTCGTCTGGAAGTTTACTTTGACAACTTTGTCCTCTGAAAGGTTGATTACGGAACCGCCTGCCTTTTTCACTGCGTCTTCTATGCCTGTCTTCTCGAAAGCCCCTTGGCATGGATAATTGAAGCCGTTGGACTCGCCAACAATCACTTCGCTATTGTCGTCCCGCAGGAGACCGACTAGCTCGCTGATTAATTCGGGGCATGTAACTACTCCAGGTATATATTCGGGGTGGCTTATGTTCGGTTTCACGTAAATCGTTTGTTTACCGTGCAACGCCGAGTTTTTCACTGCTTCCTTCAGAATTTCAGCCGTGTCCTCTTGGACTCTCTGGATTTTCACGGTTTTCTGCTGCATTTCAGGCACCTTTCCCTTCTTTGGCTAGTATGCAACCCACATCGGAAGCCAAGATGTCATTTTTGTATGCGTTTGCTCTAGCTCGGCATCCTCCGCATATGTACTTGTAATCGCATTTTCCACAGGCGCCTTTCAAGTTGTCCCTGTTACGTAAGGCGTTGAAGAGCTTCGAGTTCAGCCATACGTCCCCGAACTTTTCCTTCTTCAGGTTGCCAACGTTTATAGGGAGAAAAACACACGGGTGCACATCTCCCTGTGGAGAAAGTGAACAGTATAGTCTTCCAGCGCCGCATCCGCCTATAAAATCAGCCAGCGGCACCGCCTTCTTGCTTACCTTCACGGTTTGCATGTGCGCCATGGACATAGTCGCCGTGTCTCCGGGTCCTTGGCACTGCAGGGCTACGCGGGCTAGTTGCGGCGCCGTGGTTAAAATGGTGACTTTGTAGCCTTTCGACATCTTCTCCAGCAGGTACAGCATGAGCTTCTCTCTTTCCTCTGGTGATAGGTCTTGGTCGTAATGTTCTTTGCCGCGTCCAGTTGGGATAAAGTTGAAGTAGGTGAATCTTGCCACGCCAATTTCCTCAGCCAAATCCAAGATTTCAGGCATCTCATCTATGTTGCTCTTGGTTGCCGTAGTGGCGATGCACGCGCACAAGTCCGCTTCCACACAA
>JAFGLT010000096.1 GCA_016927895.1 Candidatus Bathyarchaeota archaeon
AGCCACTCGAAGCAGTAGGCGCCCATTAGACAGAGGGCTGCGCCTTTCCCGTCTATTTGGTCAGGCATTTCGCCCCAGTCGAAAACTGAGTATCTGTCTGAAAAGTGGAATATGCCTACCCCCATCGTGCCTGCTGTAGGTTTCTCTGTTACTTTAAGGTCTTTTACGCTGCCCATCGTTCACACTTCACTTCTTAAAATAAGAAACATGAGTTTATATCGCTTTTCAGCCAAAACACAAGTTCAGTTTAGCACTTGTTACTTCAGTTTCTTCACGGTAGCATCGGCTTTTTCTTGCTCTTTCTTTTTTGACGACTGTTGGTCTTTCACGCGTTTCTCCAGTGCCTGGTCTTCTAACGCGAGAATTTTTGCCGCTGCAATAGCCGCGCCCTCGGGTTCAATAGTTACCGTGGAGCCTATGCCGCTTGGCACTCTAAGCGAAGAGTAAATGTCTGCGCCGCCGTATTTTTCTGAGTAAGGCGGACACGCAATAACGGGCTTCGACGTGTTTGCATCAACGAAGGCGCTTAAGGCGTTAGACCTGCCAGCTACTGTTACGTAAACGATTTTTTCTTTTTCGAATTCTTTCAGGATTGCAAGCACCTGCTCAGGAGTTTTATGCGCAGAAGCAACGCGGAAAACGTATTCCACTTCTAAAAGCTTCAAGTATTTTGCTATTCCACGGCAGAACTCCAAATCTCTCTCGGAACCCATTAGTATTATGACTTTTCCAGTCATTCTTTCACACCGCTTCTGCATACTCTTAACTTACTAATTAATTTTACCAAACTATTATACTGGAAATTTTATTTAAGATATACATAGACGTTTTAATGTGCACAATTAAGCGTGTTAAGAATAAAAAAGTGTCGAATTTCAAAAGACTTTTTCTTCAGAGTGTTCGCAAGGTACAGTCTGAGTGTGGTTTTTCATAAATTTTGTATATTTTACGATTAGAACGTAAAAAGCATAAAGTGTTAACCCAAGCAGTGTTTAGTGCTTGCGCTTCCTGAAGTAGACCAGCAGACCCACACCAAAAACGATCGCCACTACACCAACGACACCGAAAATTAACCATGATATATCTGAAGACTGCGGTGAATCTGAAGGTGAAGTGGTAGATGGGGCAGATGGGGTGGCGAAGATTTGCGTTGAAGTCTGAACTAAAAGAGCATAGTTTGAAATTTTATTCACTAGGTGAGGTGACGCATCGAATTCATCTACTGTGAAGCTTGCAGAGGTTTTGGGCGTTAAAGGATCTTTTAACACAAAAAGTCCCACGGCAACTACAACGCCTGCACTGTTATAGTAAGTCCCATAAATCTTTATGTTGTTAGCCGTTTGATTACCCGTATTAGTTATTGACCCCGAAACAACGTAAACGTCGTTAACTATGCCATTGAAATCAACATTCAGGGAAAGATCTTGATACTGATTGTAATTAGTTGGAGGCGCATTGGAAACACTAATATTAAAAGTGCTAACCTTTGAAAGCGTGTCTGAATTGATTTTGCCTAGATCAATGTAAAAAGGCGCTTTTTGCTGCGGGAGAAACTCATTTGCACCAGCATTAGTGGTGCCAGCTGCTATTTGTGTTCCATCCGAAGCTGAAACTACAATATTCAAAGATACTGACTCCAAAGCGTGACTGCCTGTATTTTGCACTTCGCCAACTATAATAAAATTGCCCGTATAATAGCTACTGTAGCTTAGGACAGTAACGCTTGTATTTGCTGCGTGAGTAAAATCGTAATGGCTTAAAACTAAGCTGAAAACAACAACTGCGCAAACTGCTACCGCTATGACGCTAGACCTATTCATGCCAAGAAGCACCGTTTAATCCTTTAGCGTTAAAGAACTATTAAAGAGCTTTCACTTCAATTATTTCTCGCTGTTTATGTTTACCTATGTCTGTAGAGTATGAGTTAAAGTTTAATACCTATGTTTTTGAAGAGCTATATTGAAAAAATACGTTTACCCCTGTCTGTGATATTTGTCTACCAAACTAATTCTCCATTGCACATCGGGCATTTCGCTGGGAACTTGTTTTGGACTCTCGTAGCGTGAACCTGCACATGAAGCACAGGTAGATGTTCCATTTTGGAAACTGCTTGTAGCCTCCGCCGATAGGCTTACCGCAAGCGTCACAAGGTCTCGCTAAAAGGTCGGTCATGTCCAATCACTTCACTGAAAAAGTTTGCAAGTGCCTTGTTCCGCTCAGAAAACACGCAAGGGATGAGACCGTCCAGAGTCGGTGACCGCTTTTCCGATGGAGTACAAGGCTTGCAAACTTCGAGATAACTTGGGCGTTTAGAGCTTAAAAGACAAGTGAAGTAACTACTAAATTAGGCAGGAGAGGGGCAAGTTAAAGTAATTTTTAACAAACCGCAAAGAAATAATTGCCTATGGTAACTGACTTTTCGTATTTCCCTTTTGGTTTATTCATTTTAATGCAGAACTATCTTTGCGCCACAACGGAATTTAGCCGAATATTTTTGGAACAGGCAGAACGTTTTCTTCAATGATTATTGCGGACGATATTTCTTCTATGCCGACTATGCATCGTAAATCTTCCACGAAGTTCGACTGCTCTTTGAGGCTCTTAAATCGGGCTTTTATAATCAAGTCGAAGTCAGCTGCTTGGACCTCAATTATTTCTTCGATCTCTTTGAGGTGACTTAACGACTCCACAATATCCTTCTTTGGGATATGCCCTTTTCCTGGAACTACTTCAGCCAAGTTTACCATCAGTAATGCTCCTATGGGCCAAGGTGTTTTTTCGAAGTTGATTAACGCTGTGTAGCCTTCGATTACGCCTTCTTGTTCTAACTTTTTAATGCGCCTGTGCACAGTGGACATGGGTATCTTGAGCATTTTTGAGAGGGTTCTGCTTGTTAATCCTGCTTTCCGGCTTAAAATCCTGAGTATGGCTTCGTTTTTCTTATCCATCTCGTTCCCATTAGTGAGAAATATTCTCAATTTAATAAGTATTTGTGCGATTTACTCTCAAAAAAACGAGATAAAGTTTATTTGTTATTGTGAGTATTTTTTACGTGAGAAACGCTCTAATCCTGTGAAAAAACGGAGTCAAGAAGAAACAAGTGGAAACTACACGTAAAAATAGACATTTTGTCATGAGCTACTACGATGATGCTGTTGGTATAAGCGGACAACCGTTTATTTTTTCAATTTTTAGAATACCAGTTCTCCGCGGTAAAGTGGATACCATGAAGGGCGTTTCTGTCCAGCCTGATTGGAATCTGCAAGGGTTCAATCAAAGCGCCATGGAATTCATAAGGTTTATTGCTGAACAAGGGAACTGGGTCGAAAAAAGCAGAATGGAGGTGAACTGTTAGATGAATGAATACACACCTAGACCTACTATAGATAAGAAACTATTGCGCATTCTTGCGGTAATCGGCGTCGTTATTGTGGTAATTGCCTTAGTGGGTTTTACAATGCTTTTCAGTGTAGGCGTTGGAGAAGCTGGAATGATTGTTGATCCTCTTACAGGTTCAATCAGTGATCCGGTAATAGGTCCGACGTTTGGATTAAAAGCACCTTGGACTTCGCTAACCACCGTCACGTACGCGAGGGAAACTCTTGGAATGTGGGGTGACGGCTCTGATGAATTCGCAGATTACGCTGCAATCGCCTGTTTTTCGAACGATCAGTTGGAAATGGAAGTGGACATAATGGTTCGTTGGTCTGTTGACACGAACAAGCTGAAAGACCTGTACCAAAGCTATCCTTCGCTCAACTGGGAGGACAAAGCTGTGGCCTCTCTAGTTAGGGAACACATTCGCTACATCACGAAGCAGTATACGGCAGTGCAAACAATCGAACTCCGAGACCAAATTGGTTTGGAGATTGAGCAGGAGTTAAAGAACGCAATTAATGGAGCGGAATCGTTGAAAGGAGCCATAATAAACATTGAAGTCGACCTCAGAAACGTAAAACTTCCAGACAAGTACACAAGCGCCATAGAAGACAAGTTAGCCGCGCAGCAGTTGAAGATACAAGCTGACTTCGAAGCCGAAAGAAAGATAATCCTCGCCAATGCCGACGCAGAAGCCCTGTTAATAGGCGCTAACGCAACCGCTCAACAGAAAATAATCGACGGTGAAGGAATCAGAGAAGCCATAGACGTCCTGGTAGCCGAGCACAGCATCGCTGACGAAGACTACATGGAATTCCTAGACCTATACGTGTACCTAAAAACATTAGAGACATTAGCTGAAAACGAAAACGTAAACTTCATCGTAGGCATAGAAGACGGAAATATACTGATACAACCAACAACCCCCTAATTTTCCACACACCCCCTATATTTTAAAGAAAGAAACAGGCACTTCACAAGCCAGAAAAAATCAACAACTCACACACAAACACATACAAAAAGCGAGAGCGTGGAGAGCTTTTTGTTATTTTCTTTTGCCTATTTGTTAATCCCACGTGGCTGTTATCTCATAGGATGCTATATGTATCAGCGTTCGTCCAATCTATTCCTTTAACGTTGTCAGGGACAAAAATCACATAACAAACATAAAATGTTAAAGAACTAAAAAAAGGAAAAATAGGTGGTTTTTAGTAGGGCATTCCGCCCATTCC
>JAFGLT010000097.1 GCA_016927895.1 Candidatus Bathyarchaeota archaeon
ATCCAGTAAGAGTTACGGTCGCCGCTTGCAACAAGCTCTTCAACTAACTCAAAAACAAGGTCGGGAAGTTGTCTAGCCAAATCGCTCAAGTTGTTTCCTAATGATGTCCGTGGATATTTTGCGCTTTCGTTGAATAACTTCCTCAAAATGGGCAAGGCATAGTTTGGGCTCTTATAGAACCACTTGTTTTCCTTTACCGGACGAAGAGTTTCACTGACAAACCTGCGGATATTTGGGTCGCTGTGGTCTGTGAGCTTCAGTAAATATTCTTTCATCTCGTCAGGCCATTTTCGTATGAGCTTACGGAAGAACATCTGAGCGAATTCTCGCAGGTTCCAGTCAACGGATGATGCTGAAACTTCAAAAAAGGGCAAAACTGTCCTGTAATCGTCAACGCCGTAAAATGAAAGTACACCCAACGCTACGCCTTTGCTTCGGAAATCCTTGCTTTCCTCAAAAAGCGCGGCGCCAATCTTGTAGACCTCTGTGTTCATTTTCACGAGGCTCAAAAACAGGTATTTGCTTAATACTTGAACAGTGTAGACTATGCCAAAAGATATGCGTTTGTTTTCGGGGATGTTGTCGTAGAGTTCCTTCAAGACGTGGTCTACATGCTTTGTTGCCAGAGCGTGTTTGTTTTGCAGAACGTTAACTATGATGTTCTGTTGTATTTTCGTTTCGATGTCGTGCGTGAGTATTTGCAAGCATAACCACTTCTGTCGTGTTTATCTTTCGTGCGGCTTGTTGTTTGACCTCTTTAGTGTCTTATCTGTTATTTAGCGCTAAAAATGTTATTTTTGGATATTCGGTGCAGGTCGTGATTTTTATTTATACATTCACTTAAAGTTATGGTTCAAGAGTTTGAATCATCCAATTCTAGCCGTACACTACGTTATTGACATACGTAAGAAGTCTAAAAAACTGAAGAAAACTGGATAGCGCTTTACAGTAGTGTTTGATTTATGTTTTTCCGCAAGACATAAAAACTATTTGTTGTGATTAAGTTTAGGTGGTTCAAATGGGGAAAAGGAAAAGGTCTAGTTTGCTTATAGTAGTGGCTGTTGCTTTAATTTTGGCTGTATTTTTGGCGCTTATAATCTTTTTAGGCCCAACGTCCAGTCAAGCACTTGCGCCGGGAGTTAAGTCAGGGGACGAATTCGTCTACGATATTAGGACTACTTGGAGTTCCAATGACGAAAATGCAACACTGGACGATTATTATGTTCAATTAAATATGACAGAATGGTACAAGATTACTGTGACAGATGTAAACGGCTCAAAGGTTTCGCTTAGCACTTTATGGCGTTTCACAAATGGAACCGAAGTTGCAGGAACAAGCACTCTGAATGTACTAACAGGAACTGCTTATCCGTATAATGCGTTTTGGGGTATTTACGCTGCTAATCTTGACGAAAATGATCGAATTCGACCATCCGGAGCAACTCAAGCGGTTGTTAACGAGACCACAACTAAAGACTATGCAAGCGGCACACGGGAACTAAATGTTGTCTCGGTAAGCGAACAGTACTACGACGCTGACGATCCTACTTACTCTACAACTTGGACCGATTATATGAACATAAAATTTGATAAGCAGAAAGGTATGCTTGTTGAATTTCACGACATATCAATATTTAACAATCCATCACAGACTTATACAATTTCATGGATTCTTACAGAAACAAACGTTTGGGACCTCTGAATCAATATTAACCCTCAATTCTGCCGTTATTCGAAGAAATACTATTATTTGAGTGTAGTCACAAAGGAAGATGTTATAGTCAACACATGAAGTTCTATAAGATTTGTGTAGCTCGCGTCTGAACTAATTTCCTGAGCTCTCTGGGGTATGTGACTTTTCACATTTCGGATTTTGTTAAGAGTTCTTTCGCGTTTTTGATGGAGATTCGATAGAAAATTACAGTTAAAATTACCGCGATGACTGCGCTCACTACAAGGGCCAAAGAATGATCCAAAACGCCTATTCCTGCTAAACTAGGTAAAAATTCTGACGCCACGAGGGATAGTGCATATGGGAAAAACGGCATTAATATCGCTATGCTGGCTATAAGGCAGGAAACTAGGTTAATTAAGCTCCATGAAAAACGTATCATTCTAGGTCTAGGAACTTCGGTGAAATCGGCTCCCTTTATACCATTTGATAATGAAATTGCTGCGATGGCTATTACTAGAAAAACTGCCTCACAGTAAGCTATCATTGTTGCTCGTATTGACGGGTGGTATATTATGTATCCAACAACTCCTGTAATTGCCAAGACTATGGTTGAAAACGTAATTATGAAAAAATACTTGCTTCTTACAAGATTCTTGGCGGAAATTGGGGAGGCATAAATTCGCCATACAACTTGGCCTTCTTCGCCTATCATGAAACTGCCTAAACTCAGGGCCATTATAACTGCTGGCATAAGGAAAGTCGTTACAAGCATGAGTGGGGATGCTTCGGACGGAACTGATTGCATTAATGGCACCAAGATGATGACTATTGGAAAAATGAAGATGGTCATCAATTCCCGTCGGCGTGTAAACGCCTTTAAGTCTTTTCTAATTAGTGCGGCTTCAACACTGGAGAAACCAAGTTTACCTAAGAACCCCGTTTTTGGAGCGTAAATTCCACGCGAAACCGTTATTGCCGGAGGCTCGTAAAGTCCGAATTTCCTGTTCAGCAAGGTGGCAAGGAAAAACAACCCGGCAATAAACACGGCGGAAAGACATAGAAAGATTAAACCTTGCAGCAAGAGACCGCCTGTTAAGGAATACAGGGTCATGCCCAACCACACGAAAGGCACGAACCAAGCTAAAGTCTGAGCTGACGCAATAGTTTCGATGATTGTTAAAGCGCCTCCAGAAGTCACGTAGAAATAAACTATGTAAAAAATCAAAAAGAATAGTAGCGAGCCTATGAACCTCACCCACACTGCAGCTCGACCCGATGACTTGTAGACTGCACCTATGAACCTGACCTGAAGGGTTCCCAAGATTTCCGTGACGGCGCTTGCCATGAATGCAGCGGCAAAAACGGCAATAGAGGTTAGCGCAGCTGTAGGAATTTGACCGATGAAAAGTGAAAACACAGTTATGATTGAAATGATGAAAACAACTGATGCCATCGGGAAACCCATTAAACTAGCTAATATAGATGCCATGGTGTGTTCTTGCCAAGTGATGGGTAGCCAATACGGCGCCTGAGATGATGTTCTGACGCCGCTGATGCGAATCTGCTGCATCATGGTGAAGACCAAACTGTAGACCAAAACTAGTGTTGGTAGCGCAAAGAAAAGGCTCCTTGTGCCCTCTTGGAAAAGGATGAGAAGTTCAGGTTCGGTTGTTGTGGCTAAATTGTAGATTACGCCCGCCAGCACACCGGTTGCTAAGCCAATGCCTAAGGCAACCCAGTAAGGCCAGTATGCTATGACACGGTTTTCGCGGTATTTTGTAGTCTTTTGTCCTCTGATGAGCCTGCCGGATTTTCTTTCAACTTGCATAAGGTTGACGACGTTCTTCCAATTCATTTCGCGAGTTCCTCAACCACGGCTTTTATGTCGTCCGTGCCAGTTAGCTTCAAGAAGATGTCTTCTAAGCCAGAATCGGGCAGTTTCGCCATTTCCCTAAGCTCTTTCATGTTGCCTAAAGCCAAGATTTTTCCCTTGTACATTATGCCTATCCGGTCGCATACCGCTTGGGCTATTTCTAGCACGTGAGTGGACATAATGGTGGTTACACCTTGGTTTTTCAGTTGATGCAGAAAGTC
Source organism: Candidatus Bathyarchaeota archaeon (assembly GCA_016927895.1). GTDB lineage: Archaea > Thermoproteota > Bathyarchaeia > Bathyarchaeales > Bathycorpusculaceae > SG8-32-3. Next base: position 3,770 of record JAFGLT010000097.1, read on the forward strand.
TTTAACAATGCGTGCCGACCGCGGGTCCAAAGCGCTTAAAGGTTCATCTAAAATCAGCAGTCTTGGTTTGTGCAGAAACGCCGAGATCAAAGCGATTTTCTGTTTCATTCCATCTGAGTAGCCGTTTATCATGTCGCCTTCCCGGCCTTCAAGCTGCAGGGCTTTCAGGTACTCGCTGATTCTGCTTTTCTTTTCTTCTGCTTGCATGCCGTAGATGTCGCCTATGAAGTCCAAGTATTCAATTCCTGTCAAGAACTCGTACAGTCGCGGGGATTCAGGAACGTAGCCTACCTGCTGCTTGACGGCCACAGGGTCTTTTTGCACGTCAACCCCGAGAACGTTAACTGAGCCCGAGTCTTGCAGAACTAAACCAATAAGCATCTTGAGCGTTGTGGACTTGCCTGAACCGTTTGGTCCCAGCAAACCGAAAATCTCGCCTTTTTTAATGGTCAAATCAACTTGGTCCACGGCTAAAATTTCATTGTAGCGTTTTACTACTTTTTGGAGTTCAACGGCAGATATTTCGCTCATTGTTAATAACCTCTAGGTTGTACTAGAAAAAATGGGAACGCTATTTAAGCCTAACGTGAATTTACGCTTACCTGTGTTTTGGCTCCAAAATTTAACTTAAGGTGTTTCCGCATAGAAGGTTATTTATTAGTCATTTCATTAATTTGCTGTTCCATTGCGTGCCCACGACAATAAACCAGAGCTTTTTCTACTCCAGCCACATTTTCAGCCGCTTTTTTCAGGTCACTGGCTAGTTTGAAAGCTATCGGACAAAAGGGGCTACTTGGAACAAATTCTACCGTGATTATGCCAAGTGTCTCCTCTTTCACATTTGCAATCATATGCATTTCAGCGAAACTCATATCTGTCTCAGGATCATGCACTTTACCTACTTCTTTTCGCACTTTGTCTTCCAGTTCTGTCAAACCTTTTTCACCTTACCCGAACCCCAACGCAACTATATGAAGCAACAATATAAAGAGGGGCTATAGAAAATCACACGCCAGTACCGCAAATCGCTGGGTAAAAGTTTAAGAGCTACATGTATGATTTATCTTTTTTTAGGTGAATAAGTCATGCCGACTCACGGTTCACTATCTAAAGCTGGAAAAGTAAGGGCGCAAACCCCCAAAGTGGAAGCAAAAGAAAGAACAAAACTCAGCCCGAAAAGCCGAAGCAGACGAAACTACCAAAAACGCATTATTCTGCAGCGGAAATCAGGGCAAAACTGGATGTAACCAACTAGGAAGCAAAACAGTTTTTTCACGATAAAACCCTTTTCGGCCAGCGTAGTTTATCTACCACATCACCAAATTTTAACACGGTACACTAACTTTGAACGCGGACAAGGCAGCCAGAGAAATCATAGAAACCCTAATGGTCTTACCATCACCTACTCACAATGATATAAACCGCGCCAAAACCCAAACAGCCGCTAAACACCAACTAAACCACATACCTTCAAACGCCGAAATAATAGCTGCCATGAACCCAAAGGAAAAAATCCGCCTCCTACCCCTTCTACGCAGAAAAACCACCCGCACAATCTCCGGAGTCACTGTAGTAGCAGTCATGACAAAACCCCAACCCTGTCCACAAGCCGAACCCTGCGCTTACTGCCCGGGTGGACCAACACAAGGCGTCCCACAAAGCTACACAGGGCACGAACCAGCAGCCATGCGCGGAAGCCAAAACAACTACGACCCCCACCAACAAATACAAAGCCGCATCAACCAACTCACAGCCATCGGACACCACGTAGACAAAATAGAACTCATCATCATGGGAGGAACATTCCCAGCCACACCCCCAGAATACCAAACACACTTTATCCAACGCAGCCTAGACGCCATAACCGGCAAGCAATCCGGAAGCCTCGAAGAAGCAAAAACAAACGCCGAAACAAGCCAAACCCGCAACGTTGGCATAACCGTAGAAACCCGACCAGACTGGTGCAAACAACCACACGTCGACGCCATGCTAAACATGGGCGTAACCCGAGTGGAAATTGGCGTCCAAAACCCCGACGACGAACTCTACCGTTTAGTAGGCAGAACCCATACAGTCAAAGATGTAGCTGAAGCCACACAAGTCGCAAAGGACTCAGGCTTAAAAATCGTCTACCATCTTATGCCTGGAATGCCTGGCTCAAATCCAAAAAGGGATTTAAAAGCCTTCAAACGTGTATTCACAGACCCTGTCTTTAAACCCGACATGATAAAAATCTACCCCTGCCTAGTTATAGAAGGCACAAAAACATACGACTGGTACCAAAAAGGTGTTTACAAACCTTACACAACCGAACAAGCCACAACGCTCATCGCAGAAGTCAAAAAAACGCTTCCGCCATGGATACGCGTAATGCGCGTGCAACGTGACATTCCAGCAGGCTTGATTGTGGCAGGCGTGGACAAAAGCAACCTACGCCAACTCGTCCACTACAAACTAGCTGAAAACAACGCCAGATGCACATGCATCCGCTGCAGAGAAGTAGGACACCGAAAAGCAACGGACAACATAACCCCAGACATGAATAACATCCAAATTCTGACCACACGCTACCCAGCCTCCGAAGGCCAAGAAATATTCATCTCAGCCGAAGATACAAAAAACAACATCCTGATAGGCTACTTACGCCTCCGTGTTCCCTCAGCAAAAGCCCACAGACCAGAAATAATCGGGATGCCTTCCGCCATAGTGCGTGAACTCCACGTTTACGGTCCCCTAGTCCCAGTTGGCAAACACTCATCCAAAGCGTGGCAACACAAAGGCTACGGCACAATCCTCCTAAGCGAAGCAGAACGCATAGCACAAGAGGATTACGATTCAAAAAAGCTTTTAGTTATAAGTGCCTTAGGCACAAAACAGTATTACATGCGCTTTGGCTACAGCCGTGACGGCGTGTACGTCTCAAAACGATTGGAGAACTAAAAACATGAGTCAAGAAGCGAATTCAGGTTACAAGGACGAAGCGTTAAGCGCCATAACAAAAGCAGGATGCCAAGTTGGCGACGTCATACGCGTCACCAGCAAAGAGAAAACATATGAAGGCATACTTATTCCCCGCTCAGAAACAGCCGACAGTGCACACATTGTATTGAAACTGAAAAGCGGCTACAACGTAGGCGTGCACATAACACCAGAAATCAAAATTGAAAAAATAGGCAGAGGCACGAAGCCCTCATTTGCCTCACCGCCTCTTCCAGAGCAAAAACCAGGACTTCCAAAAGCAGTTATCCTGAGCACTGGCGGAACAATAGCCAGCCGCGTAGACTACCGCACAGGAGCTGTGCGCTCAGCGCTTTCAGCAAGCGACCTTTACGGTGTAGTTCCAGAGCTATCTGACATCGCCCGCGTGGAAACTGAAATCGTGTTCAGCATTTACAGCGAAAACCTAACCCAGAAACACTGGACTCAGCTGGCACAAACAGTCGCCGAACACATCAAAAAAGGCTCAGAAGGCGTAGTTATTGCCCACGGTACAGATACCATGGCTTACACGGCTGCCGCCCTGAGTTTTGCACTGCAAAGCCTTCCCGTGCCAGTCATACTTGTTGGTGCCCAGCGTTCGTCTGACCGTCCAAGCTCTGACGCGGCCACGAACCTTATTGCGGCGGTTCAAGCCGCAACCCGAGGGCCCTTCGCGGAAGTCGGCTTAGCAATGCATGAAACGCTTTCCGACACAGTCATAGCCGTATGCAGAGGCACAAAAGTGAGGAAATGTCACACCAGTCGCAGGGACACGTTCAAGCCCGTGAACGCAACGCCGCTCGCCAGAGTGGAAAACAACGAAGTAACCATGCTGACAGATGACTATCAGAAGCGTGATGCCGCAAAAAACCTTGTTCTCAAGCCTGAGTTCAGCGAGGCGGTTGCGCTGGTCAAGTTTCATCCCGGACTCGACCCTACCGTCATAGACTGGCATGTCGAAAGGGGTTGTAAGGGCATACTTCTTGAAGGCAGTGGCCTAGGTCACGTTAGCAAATTCTGTTTTGACTCCATCAGCAACGCGGTTACGAATGGAGTCGTTGTTGCGTTAGCTTCTCAGTGTATTTGGGGTCGCGTGAACATGAACGTTTACGACACAGGGCGTGACCTGCTGGTGCGAGGCGTTATTCCCTTAGAAGACATGTTTCCGGAAACTGCGTTGGTTAAGCTTATGTGGGTTCTTGGTCAAACAAGCGACCCAGAAAAAGCCAAAAAGCTTCTGAAGACTAACGTTGCCGGCGAGTTTTCACCGCGAACCCTGCCACAGGAACTGGGCGCAAAAGGAGATGAGTTAAATGGAAATTGATTATGCCAAAGCAGGGTTAAAGGTTGGCTTAGAAATCCACCAGCAACTTAATACTCAGGAGAAGTTATTCTGCAGATGTCCACCAGAGCTGTTCAAGGAAGAACCTGAAATCACTTTTCTGCGCAGGCTTAGACCCACCCAAAGCGAGCTTGGTCAAGTTGACCCTGCCGCTTTCTTTGAATTCCAGAAGGGCATCAAGGTTATGTATGAAGCGAACAGTGCGACTAGCTGCCTTGTAGAAATGGATGAGGAACCGCCACACCCTTTGAACATGGAGGCTGTGGAAGTGGTTTTGACTGCAGCGTTGATGATGAATATGCAACCTATTGACGAAGTACATGTTATGCGTAAAACCGTTATTGATGGTTCAAACACCACGGGGTTCCAAAGAACCTGCATTATAGCATCTAATGGGTGGATTAAAGTTGGAGCAAAAGTTATTCCGATGCAGGCAGCAAGTTTAGAAGAGGACGCAGCGCGCAAAACAGGAATCGAAGACGACGGCAAAACAATTCGGTATCGCATCGACCGTTTAGGAATACCGCTTATCGAAGTAGCCACAGCACCGGTGATTTATTCGCCGATGGAAGCGCAGGAAGTTGCGTTTGCTATTGGCAGGATTCTACGTGACACAGGCAAGGCTATGCGTGGTTTAGGCACTATACGCCAAGACTTGAACGTATCTTTACCACACGGCGCTTTAATTGAGATTAAGGGCGTTCAGGAGCTTGAGTTGATTTCAAAAGTTGTTGAATATGAGGTTCAGCGCCAGCTTGGGCTTATTCAAGTTAAGGAGGAACTGCAAGAAAAAGGCGTCAAAACCGAGGAGCTGAAAGAGGACTTTGTTGATGTGTCAGATGTTTTCAAGCAGACCAAGTGCAAGGTAATCCGCAAAGCCTTGGGCAAAGGCCAGAAGGTTTTGGCTGTCAAGCTTCAAAAGTTCGGCGGCGTTTTGAAACGTGAGATTATGCCAGGCTTCCGGGTAGGCACCGAGTTGTCTGATCGCGCGAAGTTCTGGGGCAGAGTAGGTGGAATATTTCACACTGACGAAATGCCAGCTTACGGCGTAACCGCTAAAGAGGTTGAAGCCCTACGCAAAGCAACAGACGCCAGAGAGGAAGACGCTGTAGTTTTCGTGGCTAACACAGCGGAAAACGTACAGGACGCTTTGAAGGCCGTTGTGGAAAGAGCACAAGAAGCACTGGATTGTGTGCCTGCTGAGACTCGTACCGCAAAGGACGATGGGACAACACACTATATGCGTCCTAGACCAGGCGCGGCAAGGATGTATCCTGAAACGGACATTCCGCCATCAGAGATATCACGTGCTTTGGTGGAGAAAATCCGCTCGAACTTGCCTGAACCTGCAGAAAAGAAGCTTAAGCGTTTAATGAACGCGTACGGTCTGAACGATAAGTTAGCTACACAGATAAGTGACTCAGAATACGGTGGATTGTTTGAGGTTATCGTGAAAGAAAGCGGGGTAGCAGCAACGATTGTCGCAGTGTTTTTGACTGAAACTGTGAAGTCGCTTAGACGTGACGGCGTCTCGGTTGATGAAGTTACTGATGCTCAAATAATGGAGATTTTCAGGGGTGTCGGCTCGGGAGACCTTACGAAGGAGGCGATAGCAGACGTTTTTGTCTGGCTTTCAGAGAATGATGGTAAAAATCTGCAAGATGCGGTTGATGCTCTTGGGTTGAAAATGATTTCAAAAGCGGAGTTAGCTCTGCTGGTTGACAAGGTAGTTGCTGAGAACAAGGAGGCGGTTTGTCAGATGGGACAGAAGGCTTTCGGTATGCTTATGGGTGTTGTGATGAAAGAAGTTAGGGGAAAAGCAGATCCTAGTGTTGTAAGTGCTCTTTTGAGAGAACGGTTGAAGCAGTTCTGGAGCTACTTGTAGTCTTTTACCATTACCATTTTTTCTTGGAGAGTCATGGTTTCGCCACAGTAAGGGCACAATCTAAAGTCAGCGCGCAGCATTTTTCCGCAGGCTGGACAGACTATATTGAAGAGAAGTTTTTCTTCAAGTGTTTTTAGTTGTTTTTTCACGGTAGTTAGTTCCGTCTTTGTTTTTTCCATGCTTTCTTTCATGGGTTGGATGTCTCTGACTTCGACGCGTACGTTTCGCATTAAGTCTTTGACTTGTGCTAGTGTTACGCTGTCTGCTTCTATGGTTTCGTATATTAAGTCGAGGACTTCGCTTCTGCTTTCTATGATTTGGGCTTCTGTTGTGGATTGGTTTTTAACGTCTGACAGTATTTTGTTCAGGAATGTTTCCACGGGGTTGTCGAAGGCTACTAGGCACGTTATTGCCCATAGGGTGATGGTTGAAGCGGCTGCTGTGTAGAGGTAGATGTCTGTGGGTATTTGTTGTAGTTGCTGATTAATGAGTGGGTAAAGTTGGAGAATGTGTGTAGTATTGTTGAAAAGTAATGCTGATGCTGCGTCGATTAGGTGTATGAGGGATATTACGGTTAGACTGCTGAAGAGCCAGATTGCTATTCCTTTTCGTCTCACGTTGATGTCTCCTGTTCTGCATCGCAGTTAGCTTGAATATTACGTCTCACTATATAATACTATATTCCTGTAACGAAATATTTCAAAAGACACAAATCCTAAAAAGCATAATATACGTGTATATCCGTGGGATAACATTGCCAAATAAAACAGCTAAAAGAAAATCTGAAGGTTTTGCCTTCCGCATAAAATTCGGCGAATACGAAGTTGAAATACAAGGAACACATGAAGAGGTAACAAAAACCCTCAACGACCTCCCAAATTTAGTTGCTACCGTTCACAAAGCGTTTGAAAACGTGAAACCTAAAACAGTTGCAACTTTAACCGTTAAAACAGAGCCAGTAACTAAAGGGAAAGAAACTCCCAAGGCGCCTGCACAAACGTACCCAAAAATTACGGGTGTAGTCAACTGTGAAGAGGCGGTTCGTGGGCTTTTAGAGACTGACTGGGGAAAATGGCGGCCGAGAACCATGGAAGAATTAGACGACGCCATGAAAGCAAGTAAAATCACGTATACTAAACGCACTTTAGAGAAAACATTGAACAAGCTTGCCGACAAGGGGATGATGCGGCGGTGGAACACGAACACAGGTTTTGTTTACATACTAGCTGAGAAGAAGCCCTCGAACGCTGGAGGTAAAGCTTAGTGAAGCGGATTCAAGCTCGTATAAAGACTCCTTTTGGCGAGGTCGTTATCGAAGGGGAAACACCTAAAGAAATCTTGAGCATGCTGGAAACGATGCCGGCGAATTTTGTTGAGAAGCTTTCAGACTTTGTTTCTGACAGGCTGATGCCTTCTGGAGTGCAATTGAAAGGAATTGTTGAGCTAACAACTGAGGGTCCAGTGATAGTTACGCGTGAGAAACTTACTCATTATGAAGCAGTGGGTTTGGTGCTTTACGCGTCAGAAGATAAGACTAATACTGCTGCTCAAGTGACTAAGCTGCTGGAGTCAAGTGGAATAAAAAGTATGGTTCCGGCGCGGTTGAATGAGATGACGAAACGTGGACAAGTGTTTAAGCCTAATCCCAGCAAGCCAGATTTCAAGTTGACGATTCAAGGCGAAAAGTGGATTGAAGAAGAGGTTCTATCGAAGCTTAGAGGCAAAATGAGTTGACAGAGCAACCGGAAAAAGTCTCAGTTCAATTGAAGTATAGAGATGTGGAGAAAACGTTTTCTGCATCACCTGAAGACGCGTGGTTGTTGCTGGGCAAGTTTTTCAGCCAGTTTCTTCCGTCGTTTGAAGTTGCCAGTAAGCTTTTGCTCAGTGTTGACTTGCAGCAGCTTGTCAAGGATTGTGAGGGGTTAATTGCGTTTTCGCAAGAAGGTGCAAACTTGCTTGTTTCTAAGAGTCGGTTGACGGATAACGAAACTTTGTTGCTGTGGCTTTTGGCGGCTTATTTGGGGCACAAGCTAGGTATTATGGACAGCGATGCTGTTTCAAAAGAGGAGTTGCAGGCGAAACTGGGCAAAAGCGGCAAGATAACCAGTACGCGTTTAGGTGAACTCGTGAAAAGCGACTTAATAACGAAGACGGCCGACGAAAAATTCAGGGTTACAACTTTCGGGGTTGTTCAGATGCAGAAGGATTTTCTCTCGAAAATCAAAGCGAAAACAAACGCCTGAAACGCTTCAACCGAAACTTTCTGGAAAAAGCATATTACTGTCTAGCCGCATCTATTTTTCGAGGAGGCTGTAGTTGTGGATGAACTTTTGCCATTAATCTTTGCGGTTTTAGGCATTTTCGATTCGATTCCCCAGATTGACATAATTGCTCTTGTTGTCCTCGTTATAATTGGCATAATAATCATCATGTTAATCCGCTTGCTTATAATGCTCATACCAGCAGTGCTGCTTGCACTTGTGGTTTGGTTCTTTACCGGTAGCCTATTCTGGGCAGGAATAACATTTCTCGTCATCGCAGCATTATCAGTACTGAAAAAACTTTGATACCGTATAAAGTAGCGTTTGGCGGGTGACTTATAGTGTGTAGTTGCTCGGAGGAGTATATACCGCTTATTTAATGAAATTCTAGCAGCCTAATTATAGCATGCTTAGCTATAGTATTGCTTTAATAGGTTGAAAAAGAGATATTATTCAATTAAGGTGTTTAGATGCCTGTGGTTCAAGTCTCAGTTTGGGCTGGTATGAGTGAAGAGGCTAAAAAGAGAGTTGCTGAAGGCATGACAGAAGTGCTTACGGAGCTGGGCATTCCCAAGGAAGCGGTTACCGTTATTTTTTATGAAATACCAAAAGCGAACTGGGCAACTGGCGGAGATCTGCATTCCGAGAAATACGCCGATCGTTAATTACATAAAAAAATAAAACAGGTTTAGAGTAGGCAGTTTCTTTTCCACCATGTTTTTCAGCTTTTTAACCGCTCTGTCAAGAGTTTTTATTCTCCCCGCATAAGTCCCGAAAACAGCCACGTCCTTTGCCTCTAGGTTAAGTTCAGCCAACCTATCAACAATTTTCTTCATAATTCGGGAAGGTCTGCCGTTATGATTTGGCGCACCCGAAACTATTACATCATAATCAGCTACTTTTTCAGCGTTCACTTCCTTAAAATGGCCAATTACAGTTTCGATTTTCTCAGCTACTTTTATTCCTTTCAAAATGCTCTCCGCTGCAAGCTTTGTGTTGCCATATTTCGTATCATAAACGATTAAAACTTTTATCAAAAACCTTCATCAATTAGTTATTGATATAAACAGTTATACTCAGCGTGTTTCTGGTTTTTGTAGGTTGCGGAAAATGTATTCCTGCAATTATGCAAATTTGCACTTCGATTGCTTTCGGTCTGTTGTTACAATAATATTGAGTGAGAGCGTCAATCCTTATTTGTTCGGTTGACATTCTCTCGATAAGGGAGAGTGTTACATTTGAGCACGGAGCACCCGCGAATTGCGAGAGAGAAAAAAACAATAGATGTTATGGTTCACATATACTGTCACGGTCACCATGGGACCAAAGGTGACGAGTTATGTTCTGAATGCACTGAGTTTTTGTCGTATGCTTTTATGCGTTTGGATAAATGTCCTTTCCAAGAAGAGAAATCTGCTTGTGGCAAATGTTTGGTGCATTGTTATCAGCCTCAGATGAGAGAGAAAGCGAAGGAGATAATGAGGTATTCGGGTCCACGGATGCTTTTGGTCAGTCCTGGTTTGGCGTTGCATCATTTGTTTGATGGACGTAAGAAGCCGCAAACTCTGAAGGAATTTAAGGAAAAGAAAGCGAAGGAATCAGCTTAATTCAACAGAAAAAATATAGCTGGCGTAATGGGTTTCAATGTCTTATGTATCGGACCTTGCGCTGCGCTGTTGGTGTTTCTGCTGTTCTGACCGATAAGTTTAAATGAATATTATTTCATATGAAATATAATTCATTTGAAGTAATTAGTTGAGTAACCGAGACCTGGGTGTGAAAAATGTATGAAAAAAGGATTAACTGAAATTTGCTACAAGTTCTTCAATAACCTTTCAAACCCTACGCGATTGGCTACGCTAGAAAAGTTGATGGAGAAACCAATGAGTGTTAACGAGTTGGCTGACGCGTTAGGGCAGGAGCAAAGTATGGTATCACACAACCTTAAGCCTTTGCTTCAATGCAATTTTGTTTTCATTGAAAAACAAGGTAAAAAAAGCATCTATTCAGCTAACCAAGAAACCGTCGGCACATTATTCAAGGCAGTTGAAGTTCACGCTGAAAAATACTGTCCCACAGGGGGAAAATGCCTCAAGGAGGAGAACTAACCACGGTAATCAGGAAAATTGTGCAAATAGACGAAGAGTTGTGCAATGGTTGTGGACAATGTATTCCGAAATGTGCTGAAGGCGCGTTGCAAATTGTGAACGGAAAAGCGAAAATAGTGAGCGAAACCTATTGTGATGGTCTCGGAGCTTGCATCGGCGAATGCCCACAAGGCGCAATAACCGTGATAGAGCGGGAAGCCGAAGAATTCGACGAGAAAGCCGTAGAAAAACACTTAACAGAAGAAACTACAAGAGCCAGTCAAACTCCGGTTAAGCCGCAGTGGCCCGTGAAAATTAACCTTATACCCAGACAAGCGCCGTTCTTCAATCAGGCTAATCTGCTGATCGTTGCGGACTGCGCGCCAGTCGCTTATCCTGATCTCCAGAAGCAACTGCCTGGTAAGCGAATACTGATTGGCTGCCCAAAATTTGAAGATGCACGAGGCTACGCTGAAAAGCTACGGGAAATTTTGAAGCTGAATGATGTTGTCAGCGTAACTGTTGTCCACATGGAAGTGCCTTGCTGTTCAGGATTAAAATGGGCAGTAGACAAAGCATTGCAAGAATCAGGAAAACAGGTTCCTGTGAAACGGTATATTATGGCCATCGGAGGTGAACTGAATGAGCAATAGAGATAACAAAGTCAAGAACCCAGAAACCTGCCCAGGACTGAGAGAGTTCCTGAGACCCACCCCATCTTACGTCAAATGTCATGTATGCGGCGCTGACGTCGAAATATGGAGCGACGAAGACATAGCCGAATGCTCTGAATGCGGTGCAGAATGGAGAAGACCCAACAAAAACAGTTCATGCCTAGAATACTGCGAATACGCAGACAAATG
>JAFGLT010000098.1 GCA_016927895.1 Candidatus Bathyarchaeota archaeon
CTGTTTTTATGTGTTTTTAAACAGAAAAAAGGGAAGATGGGTGTGAGTTTGTGGTTTTTTGTTTGCGGTTGGGTGTTATGTGACTTTGACTGAGTCTATGTACACTTCTAGCATCTGGTCTGAGACGGAGGCTTTGACGTAGTTGAAGGTGCCGCCGTAAGTTCCGCAGTCAATCCAGCCTGGCGAACCCGAAACATAAGGAGAGCTCACGTAGTACCAGTTGTAGCCATTGCTAGAAACGTACACGTCAAGGTAACCATAGCCCACGCCGTACCCGTACATGTAAATGTGCCCCGACGCCTGCGCATTCAATTCTCCGCTAACCCAACCGTACACCCCGTAAGGCCAGTAACTGCACAAAACAGCGTATTGCCCTTCAGGCTGCCAGCCCACCATGTCTTCAGGCGTACCAACAGCACCCTCGTAGTCGTCGATGCTTGACACATACTTGTATGACACGTCAGGACTGAACACCGCGTGCAGATCACGGTCTCCACCCATCCAAACGCTTATCACTTCGCTGTTTCCCGCGGGGCTACCGTCCAGTTCCCAGTGGTCCAGTTTATAGCCAGGGTCTGGTATTGCCTGTACTTGAGTATAAGCGAAGCTTGGGCATTCCACCTCTCCAGATGAATCTGTGTCGCCATTGGCGCCGTGAGTAACCGTCAATGTACATGTGTAGTGGGCTTTGAGTGTGCCATCGGAATCGATTAGGATGTTTGCGGGGCGGTCATAATTGGTGTTTTTATAACTGAGGTGCGAGAATGTGTGGTCTTCCACATCACCAACGTTTACGTCGTAGTGTCTAGCTACGATGCTGTATGTGCCTCTGCTCTGCGATTGCCCGTCTATAGTGAAGGTGGGTGAAAGACTGCCGCTAGCGGACAGCGTGAGAGTCTGCTGATAAAGCTTAACATTCGAATTACCGTAAACTACCATTTGACCCTCACCTGAGTCATTATGCCATTCAGGTGGACTACCTCTATACATTGGCCATATTGCATCAAAGGTTTCATGAAGTGGGATTTCACCGAAGTCAGCATCGTAAATATCTTGCGAAGCTTCATCTAAAGCCTGTTTAACTGACCAGTTGTTTGTCAAAGCAATAGCAAAGAGATGCTCAACCCACCACCAATAAGGGTGGGGATTACCGTAATAGCCATTTACGTCTTGTATCAAAGCAGCTGAGCCACCAACGAATCCTATGTAGCAAAAGTCACCACTGTCTGGAACCGCATAACCATCACCACTCATGTAGCCACTAGGGGGTGGGTTTATACCAGTGGGATAAACTTTTGTGCCATGGCTCCAAGCGAAGGGCATGCCAAGCGCCCTACCTGTACCTGGAACCATACCTTGGGTAGAAGTATAACCGCCCATTGTGTCTTCGATGTTTGCTGAGTTGCATGCGTTAATTAGCACAAAGAAGTACCGCTCCTCTTCAGTTCTGTCATAGATTTCATAGTCGTAAACTGCATATTCAGGATTATCTGGAGAGCCTCCTGGAGGTATTGTATGATAATCTTCTCCTTCCATAGTTCCGCGCTGGTCTTCAAAAATGTAATGGAACTCGTCTGAAGGTAATCCAGGAATATTCATTAATCCGTTGCCGTGGTCGAAATCAACTGCTGCCACACTCAAGTAGAAATATTGACTATTCCAAATAGTGCCTAATATATTGCCTTTGTTTGAAGTCAAACCCTTGGTTCCTTGATAGTCAACAGCGGAATAACTGTTTTGGTCGAATTTTTCTTGAATAAACGCTGCTATCTCTTGTTGTTTATCAACTTCAGTATATTTTTTGCGCCAACTCGACCCCTCTGGTGGCGGGTGAATATCTGGGTTGAATGAATCGCTGCTTTCTGAACCCCAAATAACGGCACGCCCATTTAGAGGAAGTGCACTTGCCGTCGAAACTGAAGACGCCACTGTTAATATTGCTGTTGAACCCATTAAAATGCAAAGAAGTGCACCGCCGATTTTCGAAGAATACGACTTCTTTTTGCGCGAGTAAACCGTAACTGTTCCAACCGAGAGAACGGCAAACGCTGAAAGCACTACCAACTCGTTCCACTGTGGACTATACTCTGCACTATCATCAGCAGGCTCCTGATCATTCGCCAGCAAAGCGGCTGCGTCATCAGAAGTAACCATCAAATCCGCTGGAGGATCCATTGTGGAAAACCTTTCTTGACTGTGGCCGATTTCACCAGCATCCGCCCACACGTAAACGTTCATACCGTAGACATAGCAGGGATAGAACTTATCAAAGCTCACCCAGATGTGCCGCATCGGATAAAGCATCAACGGGTCTTGGTCACGCGGGTTATCCATGAACAGCGAGTTGGCGAAAACAGTCTTCCAAACCATCGCACCAGTCACATTATACTTCACGCCTACAAACGTCTCATTGTTCTCAAACGTTCCTGACCAAGTAGCATTCATAGCCCGCGACATACCAATATCAATAGCTTGTTCTTCGGAAACGTTTACAGTTGTGCTACCGATTTTGTATAAGTCCCAGTTATCAATGAAATACTTCAGGAAACCGTTCTCATACTTCAAGGCTACGCATTTGTCTGGCGCCTCAATGCCATTAAACGTGTAAACCCACCTGAAAGTTGTAGAAATCGCTTTTTCAGTCACAGACAATTTCATGTTCCCAAACGTAGCGGTTACGTTCTTGTTCGCGTCTACTGTGTCAAGTGTAGATTTCAATTCTCCGTAAAACGCGTTCTTAGAGTACTCTTGATAGTTAATCAGAAAATCCTTGGACATATCAAGCGCGTTAGCTGAAATGGCCTTTTGCATTTGGGGAGAACCTAAGTTGTCGAGCACGTGTATCTTTTGCAGTTTCCCATTCACAAACGTGTAGTATATGTCTAGTTTGCTTCCGTCTGCCTCAATGGTGTAGCGCAGGGTTTCTTGTGGAAGAACATCCAAGTATAATAAGTCCTGCTGATAGTCTTTTGAAACAGTAGTGTACTTTGCCACATCAACACCGATAACATTGCTCGTGACCGCTACTCCTTCTTGTTTAATCGTAGTTTCTGCCGCGTGCACGTTAGGCACGAAAGCTACGAAGACACTAGAAATAAGCAGTATCGTAAGAACGAGCGTTATGAATAGAATTTTGCGTTTAGATTTTTTAGCCATTTTCCTTTTCCTCCATTTTGTTATGGAAAGGCTTCTTTCCATTTGTTCTCTTTCTGCCCTTCACTTAGGGCTAGGCGTTGACACGCCTCCGAAGCAATAAGCTCCAGGCATGAAACCCCCTCTTCTCTCGTTAAGAGAGGAAAGCGTTTCAGAAGTACCGTTCAACATTTCTAGTATAACAGGAAGACGAAAAGTTACGGTAATAGAGAGATAAGTTAAAATGAAAATACGTTACTGTTCAGTTTAACCGACCTCTCTACTGTGGGCGAGGTTAGTTTCTCTCTAAACATTATAAAGCGAAATGAACTATTGCAGGGCGGTTCCCTATGGATTTGGAGACGATATTAGCTTCCGCCTGCAGAAGGCGCATACTGAAGGTTCTTTCTAGAACGGGCAGAGTTAACGTTATGGAATTGGTGCGAAAAGTCAACAGCACCTACAGCCAAGTTAACCCAAATCTGAGAATCCTATCCAGAGAAAGCATAATAATCGATGAGCATTTCGGACGAATGCGAGTCATAAGGCTGAACAAAGAAAACCCGAAGACAACGCTTCTGCTTCAAGCACTGAAGATACTTGAAACCTCATAATATAAACCATTTCAACCTTTGAGGGTATAATCTCAAAAGAAATAACAAATTAGGTCCCTATTTATGATTTAAAATTGGAAAAACAACTAGTTATCAGCCATTTTTACGCAAAAGCTTCAATTTGAGATTATTTGGTCGGGAGAGCAGGATTTGAACCTGCGACAGCTCGGTATCTGTGGCCTGTGCAGGCTAGAATGAAGCCCACCTTGGGTAGACCTCTACAGCGTCTCCGCCAGCTAAACATGTTAGCCAGCTCGAGAGCTCTGCCAGGCTGAGCTACCTCCCGACAAAAACCATTAGGATAAGACTAAAAGATTTATGTGTTTTGGAA
>JAFGLT010000013.1 GCA_016927895.1 Candidatus Bathyarchaeota archaeon
CCCTTTTGTATCCTTTGTCTTTATGAGCGCCCTCTTGCCTTCGACATTGCCGTCTAGCTGAATAGTCACAGCCCAGTTCGGAACGTACCGAAGAATTATTGAACCCCACTCAGCGCGTTCAGCCATTCCCCGCGTGACCAGAATGCCCTTCCCAACGTGATCTTTCGCAATCTCCATAGCTTGAGATCCATTGACAACCACAGGAAGCATGCTATATCTTGGGGGCTGCTCGCCCGTTGTATTGTTGATGTATCCGCAGTAGTTGCAGATGACAAGAACCTCCTCTGGATCGTAAGTAAGCGGAGCAGCACAGTGCATACATGCCTCAAGTTTCGGGGCTGCTGGTTTTGGTGTAGGCGTTGGCGGAGTTGGTGCAGGTGCGGAAGGAGTGGGAGGTTGCGCTACCGCTGAAGCCTTAGAAAACTCCATAGCTTGTTGTTTTGCCTGTTCCCTCCATCCAATGAGCGCGGCGGGATTGGCACATGAGTTTGCCAAAGCTTGTTCAACAATATCCATGAGCCCTTCTGACCCGTCAACCTCAATGGAAACGTCCTCTGGCGCACCTCTAACTTTGATGACTGCTCTATCGAAGAAGCCTTTTTTCAATTCAAACATGAAACTGTTCTGCCCGGGTATTAGTTTCTTGATACTCCAACCTGCTTGTTTGATGTATTCGGGCAATGTTCCTTGGAGATTCTCCATTCGGGCTCCGATTTCGCGGTAGCGCGCCGAGGTCATGCTTATAGGCCTCTAAGAAGATTCGAGCGTTCATTAACGAGACTGTCGAGTCCCTCAACCTTAGATATAAGTGCGTCCATTGCTGCTCTCCACTCGTCTGTTGCTGGGTCAATGCCAATAGCTTTCTCAACATCAGCCTTTACTGATTCTGCTCGCTCTATGAGGCTCAAGTCATGCTTAAGAACGGAATCTAGTTTGTCCTCCTTGACTTTTATGGCGTCGAACATTCCAGCGTACCCGGCAACCGCTCTGTCTATACGCTGAGTAACCCTATCAAGCCTAGAGTTGAGTGCATCAAACCTGAAGGTGTCGTCACCTGAAAGCTTCTGAACCAATAAAGGATTCGCAAAGGTTCTTCTAAAAGCGGTTTTTGCAGATTTGAGTCTGTTCACGACCTCCATCCTGATGAGGCGGTCGCTTTCTCTTCGCAGCTCTTTCTCTTTGTATCCTCTGTATCCTGGAACGTAGCCCATGATTTTTTCAAGAAGGCTTCGTTCTCCCTTGACCTTTCCTAAATAGTCTTTTTCACTCATTTTTTACTCCTCTGGTATGCAACAATACCTATGATGGCTATAACGATTGCCAAGATGCCCAATATGACAAAGGGGCTTACCGCAGTGTAAAACGCGGATACTAGGGCAACGGCAAACATGATGCTACCCCAAACTAAATAGTAAGTGGAATCTTTTCCAGCTACAAACGCGTAGGCTAATGTGTAGATGCCGAGAGGACCAAAAATCCATACTGGAAGGTTGAAAAGATCAAAGGTAAGTAGTGCCGAACTGTAAGCGACCGCGGCAACACCGAGAGATACAACAAGAACAGCAAGGGCACCTACACCATAATCTAAAGACTTTGAAGGTGCTTTCTGATCAGTTTTCATTGCATCCCTCGTACACAAAGGCTAATTCTAGTATGGAGGTGGCTCTCTTTTAAGATTTTAGCTAAATATTCCGAAGCCTTTTTGCGGTATTTCACCTTTTACGACTGTACCTGTGGCACCGTCTATCATTAATTGGTAACTTTTGTCTCTGTAATCATATTTTATGAACCATATTGGAGCGTGCAGATAGACTGCCTGTTTCACGCTAAAATCGTTTTTAATTTTAACGATTTTATCCACATCCTGCTGAAGCAGGTAACGGTGATGTTCCTCAATTTGCTGTTTGGCAAGCTCCATTGCTTCTTCTCTATTGATTTCACTGTTCAAAAGCTTTGCGAGCCCCTCGATTTTCCGGAAGTCATAGGGAATCTTGCCCTCCAAAGGGACATCATATTCTCTTGTTGGAAAACCTGCAGCCTCCCTCGCCAGCACAAGCCAGTTATACTCTTTCTGGAGTTCTCCATCTTTCACAATCGGCGGCGAAATACGCTCGAATACGCCTTTATAGATGGTTTTGGCTTCCACAGAAACAACCCAGAAAGGCAGATAAACCAGATTCTTCTCAAGTATCTTGGATTTTCTTGCAAGGTCACTTGGTTTCATGAAGCCCGAGCGCATCCAATCTCTTATCAACTCGTCTACTTGCGTTAGATCATACTTGTTCAGCAACAGTGAATGTTCAAAATTGAAGGGTGCCCCAGTCTCGATTACGGTGGTGAAGCCGCAGTACTTGCAGGTAGCTACTAGTTCACCAGGCTTGAACTCAACCGGCGCGCCGCAGTGCGAGCACCTGATGTTCTCAGCCACAGCCATTTTCTATACCTTCATTTTTTCCCTCTTCAGAATCTCCCTAGCCACTATAACGCCTGAAGCTGAAGCTTGAATCAAGCCTCGGGTGACGCCAGCGCCGTCGCCTATAGTGAACATGTTCTGAACCTTGCTTTCCAAAACGTTGTTCAACTGCAGGTGTGAAGAGTAGAACTTCACCTCTATACCGTAAAGCAGCGTGTCTCTTGAATGTATTCCAGGCGCAATCACGTCTAAGGCTTGAAGCATTTCCCTTATATCGGACAGGTAACGGTAGGGCAGCACGAAGCTTAAGTCGCCTGGCGTGGCGTTCTTCAACGTTGGCTCCACAACGCTGCGGGCTAAACGTTCAGGTGTTGAGCGCCGTCCAGAAACCAAGTCGCCTAGACGCTGCACCATCACTCCTCCGCTGAGCAAGTTCGAAAGCCGAGCGACGTATTTTCCGTAGGCTATAGGCTCCCTGAAAGGCTCAGTGAACGACGTGCTGACGAGAATTGCGAAGTTCGTGTTTTCCGTTTTTCTTTCTGCATAGCTCTGCCCGTTAACAGTTAACACTCCATCATAGGATTCGGTTGTGACTTCACCGTAAGGAGAAACGCAGAAAGTGCGAACTTGATCGTCGAAAAGGCGCGAGTAATAAATAAGCTTCGGTTCGTAAAGCGCCTTAGTTAACTCTTCCATGACAGACGCTAAGACCTCAACTCTTACACCCACGTCAACGGGGTTGTTTACGGTTTTCAAACCGCGAAGCTGTGCTTCTGTTTGCAGCCACTCGGCACCGCTTCTGCCCGGCGCGATTATCACATATTTACCCATGATTCTCTCGCCGTTCACGGTTTCAACGCCTTTAATTGTGCTATTTTCGGCGATAAGACCTTTAACGTCTGTTTTTGGTTGAAAAGTGATTTTGCTGTTTAGTTCTCTGCGCATCTGCCGCAGGGTTTCAGCGCATTTTTCGGTGCCCATGTGGCGGACCTCCTGCCTAATCAACTTTAATCCCGCCAAGGAGGCGTTACGTTCGATTTCGTCTACTTTCTCTTGGTCTCCACCATAAACTTGCTCGCTTGCGCCGAATTTCAAGTAGACACTGTCAACATAATCTACAAGAGTTTTGAGTTCTTTTGGAGTAACATACTGGTTTAGCCAGCCGCCTACTTCGGTAGATAATGTGAGTTTTCCGTCGCTGTAGGCTCCTGCGCCACCCCAGCCTGAGAGCACGGAGCATGGTTCGCAGTGTCGGCATTCAAACCCTCGGCTTGATGGACACTTGCGCTGGTCTATTTCTGGACCTCTATCAAGTATTAAGACGCTGAGGTTTTTCTTTTCCGTTAGCTCTAACGCTGAGAATATTCCTGCTGGACCTGCACCGACTATTATTACGTCGTATTTCAAAGGGCATTTCCCCCGGGAACCCAAAGTTAGATGTAATCACTGGAATATATTTGTTAGTGAAGGGTTCATCTGGGAAAAGCTGGGCTGGCTGTTATTTTTACATCTCAGCCTCGGGTTTCAAAGTGTTAAATGTCTTTTGGAGATATATCTCGAGAACATTTATAATGCAGCGGAACCATCCAGTAACCTAAAGGACACGACAATGGCAAGAGAAAAAAACGAAAACATTGAGGACCTGATTTCAGACTTCTCACGCTTCTACATACTCACCATACTCTACGAGGGACCCGTCCATGGATACAGCATAATCAGCCGCTTCAAAAAAAGAGTCCAGAAAACAGTCAGCCCAAGTCTAGTCTACCCGTTTCTCCAGCAGCTAGAAGAAAAAGGCTTAGTGAAGCATACAAAAAAGCCAATAGGCGAAAAAGAAAGAAAAGTCTTCGAGCTCACCCAAGAAGGCAGAGAACTATGCACTGGACTTTTCAAGCGCTTCGCTGACCTCGTCTCAATTGCGATTGAACCCAGTCTCTACGTTTGTGCTCACTGTGGCTGCAAAGTCTACGAAGGAGGCTACCGAGAAGTAATCGACGGAAAAGAGACAGCATTTTGCTGCATCCATTGCGCCCGATCATATAAAGAAACAAGAGAAATTGCCAAGAAAGCTGCAAAAGAATAAGGACCATATATAAAAAGAAACGGATTTTTGGTGCATGGGTTAGTCTTTTATGGCTTCTATTAGGCTCATAACGTTCCATAGTTTTACCCGAGAATAAGGCGGCATGTTCGGGTCTTGAAGTATCTCATCCAAAAGTGAAATAGCGTTTGAAGCCCGCACTGCAGGCGTGAACTCTGGGCTTTCCAGGGCGCCCATAGCGTCTTTTGCCGCGCGTCTAATATTTCTTGGCGTAGTGCTGTCTTCTGAGACTTGACCAAGCACCATTAAAGCTTGCTGTATTTTCTCTTCATACTCCTGAGCTTTCTTCTTCCGCACCATAATGTCCACCTATCCAATGTCGCAGTTATCAAGTTATATAAGCTTTAACACGTATTTATGTTGGGGTTCTGAAATGCAAGGAAAAACTGAGGATAAACCTATTAAACGCATGGCTGACTTGCTTCGGCAAGGCGCCACTTTAACTGACTTGTCCTGCCCTGCCTGCTCCTCGCCGCTTTTCAGGTTAAAAGACGGCAGGTTGTGGTGTGGTAACTGTGAAAAGAAAGTAGTGGTTGTGAAAGAGGGAGAGGAACGGGAAAAAGCAAGCAACGCGGCGTATGACCAGCTTGAGGCGACGCTCTTAGCGAAGGTGCAGCACATACAGGATAAGATTCAAAACACTAATGACGTGGAGGAACTGCAAAAACTAAGCAGTGCATTGTCTGAGCTGTTAAGCAACCTTGAAAAGGTTAAAAAAATGAGGAAAAACTAAGCAGGAACCCTGAGAGATGTTGGGGTTTTACGAGAATTTCCCCGTGAACATTCACAGAGTAGAAGCGTTTACGACTTCGCTTTCAACCAAGAGGCTCCAGCGAAGGCTAATTCAAGTTCTTCATGACATAAACCATAGAAAGCTCAGTTTTGAGGAAGTAGCGTATCCAACAGTGCCAGAGTGTACTATAATTTTCGAGGCAGGCTTAGCTGATGCGGAAAGCTTTAACTATATAGACGACGAAGAAACACGAAAAGTGTTAACCGCCTTAGCGAAAGCACCCTTTCAGACAATGGATTTTTTCTGCGCTGTTCGATACTACAAAGGCGCCTTAGAAAACAAAACGCCTTTGAAATTTGATTATTACTTGTTGCGTGTTGTCTTCGGCAGAAACAGTTTGGAAATGCAGGTTTTTCACGAGCGAGGTCCAAGGTACATTTCGCCAGGGGACATCATTACGTTCATAGTAAATGAAGTGAACAAAACGTCTTCGAAAAAAACCCTGAAAAGAATTGAACTTGGAACTTAGCGAAAGGCGTCTAAAAACTTCGTTACAACCTTACATACTTCTTTCGCGACCTCGTTTTCGGACTTGTCACCGTTGATTCTGGTGAGCCTTCGGTCTTCCACGAATTTCAGGTATATCTCCCGCACCTTCTTCTGAGTATCCAAGGTCTCCATGACTGACTTTTTGGGCTTAAGTCGGTTCATTACAGTTTCTGGGGTAACGTCTATGAAAACCGCGAGGTCTGGTTGAAGAGCGTGCGCGTTCACTTTTTCTATCCATTCTAAACTGAGCCCAGCGGCGCCCTGATAAGCCAGAGAGGAGTAAACGTAACGGTCAGAAATCACTAGGCACCCTTCATTTAAAGCAGGTATTACCTCGTTTTCTACGTGTTCGATACGGTCTGCAGCGAAGAGCAACGCTTCAAGCACAATTGAAAGGCGTTTTTCGCCGTAGAGGTAACTTTTTCTTATGTAAGTGCCGATTTTGCCGCTGCTGGGTTCTGCAGTGTAAACGGCGTTATGGCTTTTCCTCAGTTTTTTTGCAAGTAGTTTTGCTTGCGTGGTTTTTCCGCAGCCATCTAGGCCTTCTATGCAGATGAACACGCCTTTCTTACTCAACTTTTTTCACCTTGCGCTGACTTAGCGTTACACATTATAGGGAGACTCATAAATATAACTTGCAAACTGTGGAGGCGTTCAGGAGTGCCGAAGGCGTATTGGGGCGAAATTAAAGATCCAGTGCACGGCTACGTGTACATTAATGAGTCAGAGAAGGAGATAATTGATTCTTATCCGATGCAGAGGCTGCGGAGACTGCGGCAGCTGGCGGGTTCGGAGTATGTTTATCCAGGCGCGAATCACACTAGATTTGAGCACTGCATCGGCGTCATGTACTTGGCGGGCAAGGCTGTTGAGAACCCGAATATTTCCCGAAGGGTTAGCGACGAAGAGTGTGATATGGCTAGAGTTGCGGCTTTGCTTCACGACGTTGGTCACGGCCCGTTTTCGCATGTTTTCGAGCAGCTTTTAATCAGGGACCTTGAGCAGACTCATGAGGACATAACGTCGTGGATAATTGAGAAAGGCGAAGTGAGTGATACGATAGCGAAGGTGGGGTATAAGCCTGAAGAGGTGGGGAAACTCGCGGTTGGAAAGCTTCACAAGTCGGGCAAAGCTTTTCTCGACCAGATTATAAGCAGCGCCGTGGACGTGGACAAACAGGACTTCATTGTAAGGGACACCTTTCACACAGGTGCGGAGTACGGTTTCATTGACGTTTTCAGATTGATCCATGCTTTGGACGTTTTAGGCGAGGACTTGGCGGTGGAGCTAGGCGCGCTTTCGGCTCTGGAAGCCTTCATTATAGCCCGGATTGAATCATTCAAGAGTATTTATTTTCACCGTGTAGGCAGGGCAGCGCAGATAATGCTGGCTATGGCTATGGAGAAAGCGGATAAAGAGCTTGGTTTGACAGCGTTTAAGACGCCTGAAGAGTATTTGGAGATGGATGACTACACGGTTTGGGCAGCACTCAAGAAGTGCGAGCAGTCTAAGGGTATAATTGACGATTTGGAGCATCGAAGGATGCTGAAGTGCGCGTACGAGCGAACTTTCTACGAGAAAGACACGATGGTTTCGAACATTTTTGGCCATGAGGCTTACCGGCAGCAGATGCAGAAAGAAATTGCGAAGGAAGCGGGAGTAGAGACGGAAGCGGTGGTCATTGACGTGCCGACCGTGCCTTCTGTGCCCTATCATCATGCGGTTCTAATGGAGGCTATGGAGATACCTGTATTCAGCAGAAGCCAAACAGGCAAGAAAACGACGTATCGCCTGAGCGACATCTCAAAGATAATTGAGAACCTGAAAGGTTTCATCAACATACTCCGCGTTTATACAAATGCTGCCGACCGCGAAAAAGTGGAACGGGCAACAGCGAAGATTTTAGGCAGAATCCCTACAACAGCAAAAATATCATATTGATTAACTTCAGCCATGGCTTTTTAATCATGGCGTTCAATTTTTTGAACCATGCTGTTCAAAAGTGATGTATTAAATGTGAGTTTGCTATTGTCTCTGGAAGTGAAAATGTATGGGAAACGGAATTCGGCAATTAGGGTTATTTGGTGTTGCAGGCGTTCTGGTGGCTGTGCTGATTATTGCAGGGTTTGTAATCGTAGAAAGCGTTTTCGAAGTATCAGGCAAGAGCACGTTGACAATCCAGATAATGGATAAACCCGTTGAGCTTGATCACTTAAACATGACGATAGATTGGGCCAAAATTCAAGATGAAAACGAGAACTGGCATAATTTGACGCTTAAAGTTGAGCCGTTCTATTTCGATTTGCTGTCGCTGCAAAACGTGTCTGAAACGCTCTCTGAAACGGAGCTTCCAACTGGGAACTACACCAAGATTTGGATGCATGTTTTAACTGCAAACGCCACTTATCCTGACGGCACGGTTGCGGATCTTAAGGTCCCAAGTGACACAATCAAGGTGATTCTGAAGCCGCACCTAAGTTTAGAGGACGGAGGCCAAATGACTGTGCTAATTGACCTTCAACCTGAGGACCTCAATGCCATAGCCGTAAGCCAAAGCCTGAACCTGCGTCCCGTGATTAAATCTGTGGTGCCTTACTCAGATTAGTAGTGAAAAGAATGTAAAGTGGAACGTAAAATGTTGACAACAGAGTTGGTATCCTTCGATAAAGTTCTGCTTCGCGCCATTGACGAAGCCTTAAATTCTCTTGGAGAATCAGTAAGACAATCAATTTACTTTCACATTGAAAATAAATTCAATGTCGCCAGAAATGAAATTCCAGAAAAACTGGAACAATTTCAAGGGGGGCTTAAAGAAATCTTTGGTGCAGGAGCGCATGTCATAGAAATCTCAATCATGAAGAACTTGCACATGAAGCTTGGATGCCCACGGGTAAATGTGAAAAATAAAAAGCTTGAATTCACAGAGTACGTGGACGCTTCTAAACAAGGGTATCTTGGAAACATTCAGGATCAGACTTTTGAAAGCCAACCAGCCGCCCTTTCTATTTTTCCAGTTTTCACGGCTTCTGCCGCCACGCTTTGATCGTCTCGTACCACATTATTCCTGTAGCGATTAAACCTAAGACCAAAGCAAAAGTACTGTAGAAATTTACTTGCTGGAACTGTATCAAGAAAAAGATCAGAAGGGTCGTGAACATTGTTGCATACAGAAAATGCCTTGGAAGCATGAAAGCACCGAACCTCACGAACTGTTTCAAAACGCCAACGTTCACGGCTTTAGCCAAACGGTATTCCCCGTTAGTTTTATCTGCCAAACCTAACTCGGTCAACTTGTCCAAGTGGTACACGGCTAAGGCGGGACTTGAAAACTTGAGCGCTCGCTGGGTCTCTCTTGCCCCAACTACTCCAGTTGGAGACTGAAGAAGAAACCAGTAGACACGCAACGTGTTTCCTTTCAGAACACTCTCAATATTTTCTTCACTCATTACCACTCAGCTGGTACTTGTAGCTTGCAGACACTATTTAACATGTGTAAGTCTGAATCAGGATTGTACACAATGCACTTTCAGAAAGCTCCTTCCAAAAGCTCAAATCAGATATGTTTTTGTCTAAGGAAAAAAGGGGAAGGTTTATTCGAGTGAAACCACATTTGCATGATGCTTCTACAAAAAGCGCTCCGGTAGTATAGTCCGGTCAAGTATTCCGGCCTTTCGAGCCGAAGACCCGGGTCCGAATCCCGGCCGGAGCACCATA
>JAFGLT010000003.1 GCA_016927895.1 Candidatus Bathyarchaeota archaeon
CGATACCGTTTTCTGCTTTCAGATGACGCCCAGTATAAGCATAATACTTCCGACGTTGAATGAAGAAAGGGGTATTATCGAAACTCTGAAAAGAATAAACAAATTAGACCTCGACAAAGAGGTTTTGGTAGTTGACGGGTTGTCAACTGACAACACGGTAAAAAACGCTGAAGCATATGGCGCTAGAATTATTATTGAAGAGAGGAAGGGAAAAGGCGTCGCCATGGCTACAGGCGTGAAATCAGCGAAATCGGACATCATTTGTTTCTTGGATGGTGATGGAACCTACCCGCCGAGATTCATACCAAAAATGTTAGAGTTAATAAAAAACTGTGATGTCGTGGTTGCTTCTAGATTACTCAAAAAAGAAGGTGCTAACGACTGCATGAACACCTTCATTCATTACCGCTTTTTCCCTTTCATATTTAAAAGCTTCCTTAAGAAATTCAAAACTTCTGAGCCGATAACAGGTATGCGTTTGATGAGAAAAGAGACGTGGAATAAACTGAACCTCAGGTCCCATGACTTCATGATTGAGACTGAAATGGAAGTCAAGATGGCGAAAAACAAGATGAAAGTGATTGAAATCCCCATCCCCTGCATCAAAAGAATAGGCCGCAGCAAATGGGACTCGAGTTGGGGAACACTACTCAAAATCAGAAACTACGTTAAACGGCACGAAAAATACCTGAAAGACTTGGTTGTCATCAGATACACTCACGTTTAACTTTCATAAACAGGTTCACATTTTGAGCTAAAAACTTCTCATGAAGCAATTGTACATTCAATCCGTCTCACATGATTTTACAGCAAAAATAATAAAGGTAAAAAAGGGAACTTATTTTGCATGGACGGTCCTAAATGTTCTAAGTGTGGGGCATCACTCGAGTCTTTCACGTACATCGATTATCCTTTTGGGGGTAAGTTAACGTCAATAGTTTTCTGTGGAAAATGCGGTGCTGTTCAAGGCATAGTAGCCAAAGAGACGTAGAGTTTGCCGCTTAACTTCAGAGTCCACTAGTTTCAGTCGGTTGTGCCGAACCCTGCAACAGTGAGAAAGCTTCAGTCGAAAAACTGGTTAACAGCGAAGCGTGTCAATAGCTAGCTGCAAAACCAGTTGCAGAATATACACTTCGTTTAAAAAAAAGAATGGAGAAGAATAAAGGCATCTACTTAAGCAAGGTTTTTCCTGCTTCAGAAAGCAGATATTTTCCCGCTTTTTCCTCTACAAACCCAGCGTTTTTGAGTTCCCGCAGACCGCTTCGCACTCGGAACAATGGTTGTCCCGTTTTGCTTGCTACCTCTTCAGGAGCCAGTGCAGCGTCTTTAAGCGCTTTTAGCGTTGTCATTCCTGTTGTTGTTGGTTTGCCGTCGGGTGACACGCAGGGCATGTTATTGTCCTTCTGGCAGTTTTTTCGTGCACAGATACCAGTCTTTGCAGGTGTAGCCTTCTTTTAGTCGTTCTTCTGCTTGCTCGGCTGTTGCTGGAGGCGGAACCACGACTGGCTCGCCTGGCTTCCAGTTTGCGGGGGTTGCTACTTTGTGTTTGTCGGTTGTTTGCAGTGCGTCGATTAACCGTAGAATCTCGCTCATGTTTCTGCCTGTGGTCAGTGGGTAGTACAACATTGCGCGTATTTTGCTTTCTGGGTCGATGACAAAGACGCAACGGACGGTTTCGGTTTTGCTCTGTTCGGGGTGAATCATACCGTATTTTTTGGCTACGTCCTTGTTCAAGTCGGCGATTATTGGGAAGGGTATTTTGACGCCCGTTTTTTCCTCGACGTTTCTTATCCACGCGATGTGCGATGTGACGCTGTCCACGCTTAAGCCTAAGAGTTCTACGTTTCTTTTTCTTAAATCATTGTAGATTTTGGAGAAAGCAATGAACTCCGTTGTGCATACAGGTGTGAAATCTGCTGGGTGCGAAAAAAGAACAAGCCAAGTGCCCTTGTAATCTGAGAGCCTCAATGTGCCTTGCGTTGTTACAGCCTCAAAGTCAGGAGCTTCCTTGCCCAAGATGGGAAGACCTATCTCTTCATCTTTAACTTCGTTACTCATTGGTTTTTCACCAACTAACAATGCGCTTTACTGGTTTTTATACCTACTTTATCGTAATAATTCACGCGAATTTTGAATAGAAAAACTCTGTTTAATAAAAAAAGGGAAAGACTGCGTTAGGGTTTAACAAGGTTTACTTGATCTTTGGAGGTTTCAAGTAGATTTGAAGTTGTCCCTTTTTCACTTTCAGCTTTATTGCCTTGCCCGTTTGTCCTATAGCAGATACCGCCAGAAAGTTGCGTATGCCTCCTTTTCGAGTACCGAGAGCCAGCTCAGCAGCCTCGGCAGAAAGCTCAAGCTCGAGATGGGTAACTTTCCAATTTGAGGGGTCAATTATAACTTCTTTCACTTCGCCTACGGTTAAGTCTTCGCAGATGACTTTCTTCCAACGTATATCTTTATACCTGATAGACATCTAACCACCACATTCCATTTACTCGATAAATGCATAAAAAAGTTATTATTGTTGACCCAACAGTGACTTCGACTGTCACAAAAAACTGAACAAAAAATTAATCCCGATGCCCTGATAAAACTTAAAAGCATATACTACTAAGCGGCGACATCTCCCGTGGCTCAAATTTTGGGAAGGGTTTGCTGGGACTCTGGAACCGCATCATACAAGGAGAAAAAGAAAGTGACAGACTTGGACAGCCACTGGGCTATCATTATCATCAATCCAGAGTCCACTCAGCCCCTATATTCTCCCCTATGTTCTAATCATACTTGACATGTTTTTTCTTTCACGATTGAACCATTAGGCGCTTTACAGCACGTACTATGTGCTATATTTAGAGAATAAATCATTTTTTGTAAAGATTTCTTGACTCAAAAAATCTTGACAAACATATTTGGAACCTATTAGGATTCTAATAGTAATTGTATGCAGAAAACGAGGAGGAAGGTCTACCCGCAACAGCTTCTCGGCTTAGAACTATTACTCAAAAAAAGACAGCAAACAGTCTTCCGTGTGAGTGTTTAGGTGTTTATTCGAGTATGATTCGTGCGTCTACTGTTTTTGCGCCTTTTTCGTAGGTCATTATGGGGTTTAAGTCTAGTTCTTTGATTTCGGGGTAGTCCATGACGAGTTTTGACGTGTTTAGTATGGCTTTTATTATGGCTTCTATGTCTGATGGTGGCGTGTTTCGGTAACCCGTTAAGAGCGGGTATGCTCTGACTTTTGTCACCATTTCTTGCGCGTCCTCGCGTGTTAAGGGTGCAACTCTGAAAGTTACGTCCTTCAAAAGTTCAACGAATATTCCGCCTAGCCCGAACATTAATGTCTGCCCGAACTGGGGGTCTTTGATTGCGCCCACTATGACTTCGGTTGACTGGGGAGCCATTTCTTGAACCATAACACCGATAATTTTTGCTGTGGGGTCGTATTTCTTGGCGTTTTCCAAGATTTTTTGGTAGGCATTCTTAACTTCGGCGGCGTTCTGGAGGTTAACTATGACGCCCCCTGCGTCAGATTTATGGATTATATCGGGTGAAACGATTTTTAAAACCACGGGAAATCCGATTTGCCCAGCGAACTCTGCGGCTTCTTCATCGTTTTTCGCCAGCTTAAAAGGTGTCACGGGAATCTGGTATTCCATGCAGATTGTCTTGGCTTCGGTTTCTAAAAGTGCTTTTCTGCCCTCTCGGCGAGCTTGAGAAATAATTTGTGATGTCTTGTTCAAGGTTAACAACTTCCACGGGTTTGTGTTGAGTAAGACCAGTATCAGGTTTAAAATCGTTTTGCACCAAATAATGAAGAAACGCCAGCGTATGCTTAGCTGAGGTCTTGGATTGCCCGCAAGCGCTTAACGATGTTCGGATGAGTTGAGAAAGCTTCAAGCAGTTTATCTGCAAACGTTAATTGCCTTGAAGTAATTTCTTCAACCATTTTTTTGTCGCTTTGAGCTTCCATGGCAGCTAATTCAACTGAATCTACACTTGCTCGGTCAGGGTCAGCTATGAACAAAGCTTTGTAAGCGCTTGAGTTTGGTTTCTCTTGCTGGGCTTTTCTAGTAGTTTTGACCTTGCTTGTGGTGTTAACTATCTTCGCTAGTCCCGTGGAGAGTTTCTGGGCGCCGCCGTCTACAACTGAAACGCTATGCCTGTCGGCGTAATACTCGCGTAGTCTGCTTAAGTAGAGGATGAACATGTTCAGTATCCAAGAAAAAATCATGAAGCCTATGCCTATGAGGGCGCTTCCACCGCTATCGTCTCTTCGCCCGCGATACATACTTGAAAGCATAAGAGAAAAGCCAATGTAATAGAAAAGGGCCGGCAGAAAAGAAACCACCATCATAACCTGCACGTCCCTGTGCTTCAGGTGACCAAGCTCATGTCCTATGACGGCTTCGACTTCATCTTCATTTAACGACTCTAAAAGGCCTTTAGTGACCGCGACGCGACTGCCTGTAAGAGGTGAGCCATACGCGAACGCGTTTGGAATTGGAATCTGCGACAGCATGAGTTTTGGCTTGGAGATTTTACTTTTTTCGCTGAGGCTTCCAACCATCTGGTGCAGCTTTGGGTTTTCGTTTTCTGGAAGTTCACGCACTCTGTATATCGCGCCAACGAGGTATGGCGATATAAGCCATTGGATTACGTTGAAGACTACTACGATTATGCCTAGCGTTAAAATGTCGAATACCCCTGCTAGGCTCAGGATTACTGTAAATACGAGCGTGGATAACCCGATTATGGCAGCTAGGGTGCCAACCATAGAAAGACGAAGCTTCCATGCGTTCATGTTTCGACCTAAAAACTGCATTTTTAACGGCTTCTTATATACTTTACGTTATAACCATAGATATAACATCAACCGTTTTCTCAAAAAAAACACACTAACATGCCACACCAACCTCACGGGTCTTTCGTCGCCATGACCCTGAATCTGAAGCGAATTCGAGCCGCTTAAATACAAACCTTACTTTATATCTCATAGTTGTAACTGGAGAGCTACGACTATTGAACAAGCACGAATGGCAACACATTCAGACACTTCTTAAACTAGCGGAAATGGGCGCGCACAAGCGAACCGCTAAAATCTCAACGGAATATTTAGCTGAGAAAATGGGTATCTCGCAGCAGACGGCATCACGTTATTTGATAGAACTGGAACATAAAAGGTGGATTCAGAGGACAATAACACCTGAAGGCAGCCTGATAAAAATCGCTGACTTGGGCATTAAAGAAATCCAGAAGTTATATGCTCACTTGCGATTTCTGATTGAAGCAGCCTATCCGCCGTCAGTTACTCTTGAAGGAATAGTTTTTGAAGGCTTAGGCGAAGGCGCCTACTACATCTCAAAAGAAGTTTACAGGAAACAGTTCATTGAAAAGCTTGGTTTTGATCCTTACCCGGGTACGCTTAACCTTAAGCTTACAACTGAATATGACCTTAAGACGCGCACAGAACTGGAAACGTATCCAGCTATCGAGGTTGAAGGTTTCAGAAACGAAAACCGCACATTTGGACTTGTGAAATGTTACCCCGCCACTATTGACAACAAGGTTAAAGGCGCGTTAATTTCTGCCATGCGCAGCCATTATGACGTTTCAGTATTGGAGATAATTGCCCCTGTTTGCCTTAGAAAACAGCTAAACCTGAGAGACGGGCACAAAGTAAAGATAGAAGTTTTCACGCTTCCCTAGAACACTAAAGAAAAGGGGAGTAAGAGTAGCTTACTGTGTACCGCAACTCGGGTTTACGTCTTGTAGCCAACACGTAACCTATCACTAAGCCTGTTACCAGCCCACCTAAGTGGGCAAAATTGTTTACACCTATTCCTGAACTGAGAAACAGCAGAAAGAACGCGTATATCAACGCGCCAATTATAGACTGGCGGAAACTGCGTCTAGCATATATTATGGCTGCACCGAACATGGCAAATATGGCACCAGAAGCCCCAACTGAAATAGTTGAACTGTCCAACAAGAGTAAGGAAAATAAATTACCAGTTAATCCGCCTAGAAAGTAAATAGAAAGATATTCTGGTAGGGAAAACATTTCTTCGGCTCTTAACCCAAAGATTAAAAGAAAAAGCATGTTGCCTACGATGTGAGTAATATCCGCGTGAATAAACATGGATGTGAAAAGCTGATAATAATAACCAGAATTTATTACGAAGTCGTTAACTTGACCGTACTGCAATAGAACAGAGTAACCTGTGCTCAGAAAGCTTCCGCTAACATAAGAAGTGTAAGCGTAAACGGCAATGTTTAACGCAATAAGAATGTATGTGGGCTTAAACTTCTGGCTACCGGGCACAATGAGTCACCTGACAAAGTTTTCAACGATTTTCTTCCGTATCTTTGACGAACTGTCCAATTCGTCTTCCTCGAATTTTCCTATTCGAACAACTTTTATGTTTAACTTGTGGTTAGTGACATACGCTTTTGTGCCTTTTTCAACTTCTGTCTGATCATAACCTAAGGCAATAACATCAGGCTTAACTCGTTCAACAACGTCGCCAAGGTCAAATTTTTCAAAGCCGAGCACAGCCTCATCAACCACCTTCAAGGACTCAACCAAAGCGCGACGTTGGTTCTCGGACATAACGGGTTTTCGCCCTTTTTTCTTTTCCACTGTGCTGTCTCTTGCGATGATGACTATAAGTTCTGCGTTTTTGCCACCAGCTTTCTTAGCTTCCTCCAAGAACCTGACGTGACCAAGATGAAGAAGGTCGAATACTCCTGAAGCCAAAACTACTGTTTTCTTTCCGCTTTTCCCGGCCATTCGAATTTCACAGCTCCCACCAGTTTTAACGCGTCTAACAACCCTTCGCAGTAAGCAACCGAAGTTAGACTTGTTTCAAACCTTTTCTGATCCTTATAATACTTTGCGTCTTTCAAATACGCTGTCACGTAACCCAAGATTTCATCTACATCTGCCGCCGTCAAGGTTACAGGGGCTTTGGTCCGCTGCATTTCCTCCAGAACCTTTTCTGCGGAAACGATATACTTCGCTACAAGCCCTTCCAAACTCATTTTGCAAGCCTCTTTAATCGTTCAGGTGCTCCCGCAAGCGTCACTAAAGCTTCAGCTTCCATGAAATGCAGGTCTCCGGGAAAAATCAAACTTTGCGGTGGATCCCCAAAATCATATCTAATCAGGTCTTTCACGAAATCAGCCTTTAAGGTTGGTGCGTTGCTTCCCGCTCTTGCCACGCCAACAGCTACCGTGTCTCGCGTGATTACGCCTTCTTTTCTTTTTTGCTCAATATTAACAAGCAACGTCAAGGCTTCGTTTATGCTTAAAAAACGTTTTTCGTCTGCGTTAATATCCAGCAGGCACAATGTATGCAGTCCGAGCCTTTTGTTTTGGGCGATAACTTCGTAAGGTGTTTTTGAAGAGTTCTCTGAGAAGGGTATTGTAACGGTTTTTCCGAACTTGTAGTTGTGCAGACCTGACAAGCCAATTATCGCGGACATTACGGAAGCGCCGTGGACTATACGTGTTCTGACGCCTCGTTTTTCCGCTTCGATACGCAAAGCCACATGAGTTGTTGCTATAAATGGGTCACCTGGAATAAGAAAAACAGTCTTGCCTGTTTCCGCAGCGTTCAAAATTACTGCTCCGTTTTCTTCTTCTAGGTTATGTCTTGAGATGATGTGAACCAGCTTGTTGACAATTGCTTCAAAACGTTGCATTGAGAAGCATGGGAGAACGCTTGTGTAAAGTTCAATGAAAGCTTGATTGGCTGTTTTGGTTTCCTCTATACCTTGGAGGCTTATTCCCTTTTCATCGTGTAAACCTAAGCCTACAAACACGAGTTCCTTCAATGCGCTTATTCCTCGGGAGGTACATTCGCATTATGTTAACTTAAACCGTTCGCTGATGCGCACGAATTTATGGAACCCACACTGTTCCATTCCAAAAGATGAGCCTGCTATACCCATACGAGTTGCCGGCTTCAAGTCCATCCTCATATATTACGTCCAGTCGGTTCTGGTATCTATCGAGGAGCCCTCCAAGTTCGGTGCTTATTTCAAGTGAAAACTCGTCGGCTTCCCATAGTCCCCAGATTTTGTCTTCGGGTCCACGGAAACCATATCCATAACCTTCCGGAAGAACATATGCAACTCTATTACGAATCGGGTCGCTTGACCGAGGATTATCCTCTACGTATTGCCAGAAATTTTTAAGTGCGTCATAATGCCCTTGTGGCTCATAATTCCCTTCTTCGTCTTTGTCAAGAACGCTATGAGTGTAGTTTTCGTTGGTGTCAAAGACAATGATGTATTTAGCGCCGTTTTCGTATGCTAAGACCATATCGTCGTAGAGTTCACTGCCAGATTCGAGGTAAGGCCACTGCAGATATGTCCATGTGATTATTATGCCCCAATCCTTGTTTTGAACATTGGCTGCACCTCTGCAGAGCGCTACATTCAATTGTCTGCTGTAGTTCCAGCCGAACTCTGCAAAAACCGCGTCGTATTCTGACTTGTAATCAAACCAGTAAAGCGCGTAATCCGATGTGAACAAGCGCAAATCTACTCCGCACATTTGGTCATCAATGGCGTGATTAATAATCAGGGTTAACTCGCT
Organism: Candidatus Bathyarchaeota archaeon; assembly: GCA_016927895.1. Classification (GTDB taxonomy): domain Archaea; phylum Thermoproteota; class Bathyarchaeia; order Bathyarchaeales; family Bathycorpusculaceae; genus SG8-32-3. The sequence goes on from JAFGLT010000003.1 coordinate 8,602, forward strand.
GACATATTTATCCGCCGCATCTGTATAGTTATCCGCGAACCAATCTTCGTCTAACAATACCTTCCAAGTTGCGTTATCAAGTTGTCTTCCCCCAGGTTCATCGAAAGCATACAAACCCAAGAATTGATCGCCCCACCTAGGTTTTGCATCAATTATCCACTCGCACTGAACTAGAAGCTCGGCAGGGTCACCTATGGGATGTGCGTAAATCATGAAATACATTCCTTTGTCGTAGATGTACTGGCAAACATCGTTAAGCTTTGTAAAATTATGGGTTATTCCTGTGCTTCCGAGTATAATGGTATTAGTGTATGAGCTTACTTCGTCAACAAAAAGCTTGATTTCTTCAAGGTTGTCGTAAGCAGCATCTACGCCTACGAAAAGCTCGATGGATTGCGCATAAACACCCCTGAAGATTACAAAAAGTGAAACAATTAGGATGGGAATTAGGATGACAATAACAAGGATAACCCAGAAATATCTATCGTTCAATAATTAACACACACTCATCATGTGCCATCAGAACAATATAAAGTAAATACTAGTTAAAAAGTAAATATGCCAGCTCACCGAGCTTAAGAGGAGGCAGTACGAAGCACCCTGTGATTTTCTGAAAGAATTATTTTTTTCAATTTCGCTTTTTTCAACTAAGCGGTTATAGTGCACTTGACATGAATTCAGGGAAAAGCATGACGCGTACAAAATTTGACGAGAACTTACTCCACTGTTCCCGTTGGTCTCCTTCCCTGAATCATTTTCTTCAATTCGGCAATGTACTGCTCGTCCATTGCTTCAGGCTTTTTTTACTCCTCTTTCAGTTAACAAAATCAGAGGTTTTCAAAAAAGGTTTATACCTTAACTCCTTGCAACTTGCAAATATTTAGCATAAAAGCTAAAAGGGCTAACTTGTCACTTTCTTCGGATAGTCCTAGGGAGAAAGCGGGCTATATTGGTGGATACATGTCCAGAGCTAGAGTTGCATTAGTTGTTTTGGGCGATACAATGCTGATTGCCGCATTAGTGCTTGTGCTTGAAATTGACCAGTTGGTCCATGGCACACTGTATAATTACGGCTTGCGCTTCAGCTACGAGTGGGCTCAAACATACTGGCTATTTTTCAGGGTAACCGTAGCTCTGATTATTATAGCAATCATCATTATATCACTGGTGGAGCTTCCACACCCTGCATTTGAAGAAACCGACGAGGAAACTTGAAGAGTTCGGCGTGCTGCTTGGGCCTACCTTTTCTTCTACATCTCAAAGAAAAAGATCAGGTAGAGACACAGCTAAGCAAACTGAAAAACTCCGCAGACCTTCGATTGCAAATCCCAATTTCTACTCAAGTAGAACCTGTCTTCGTTCGCGACTCCAAAGGTAAGCTGAGAAAATAATGAAAGCAATTGAGACCCCGAAAAACACCAGCAACATTATAACTGCATTAATATATGCATTATCGAGCATTTGCCTTCCCCATTTAACCCTTAGGTGTATAAGGTTAAAAGGAAAGTTTCAGAAGCTGAAATGAAACCAAACAGAAGCATATTGCCCAATAGGATATATACCGAAGCTGACACAAACATTTTATAACGATTTCAATATAACGTCTTTTGTTCCGAGGTGGAAGAAGGAGAAGGCTTCCATCACAATTTTCTTTTCAAAAAACTTTTCAAAACGTCTGTTTTCTTTACGAGTATCTGACCAAACGTTTAGATGAGTCCTATTTTAAACGATGAACTAGAAGGAGCGAGCACACTGGTCTCAGATTTAATTGTGAGTTATAAAGGAAGATGGGGTCAGTAATAGTAGGCGGCTGATACCGTTGCGTTGACTAAGTCGCCAGTGTATGTGTCTGTGTTGCCGACCCAAATCTCTATGACTGCAGGCAAGACTGGAAAATACGCTGTTCCACTTTCGCCCACAGTTACGTTATGGTTGAACTCAACTCCCTTATAGGCGTAAAGTAGTTGAACATACGTTGTGTTACTTGTTGATTCGACACTAACACTGACGTATCCTGCATAGTCTAAACCGTATTCATAGCGATATATCATTATGGATTCACTTGCATTCAGAGGATCAAGCGCCGTCGACGAAACTAGTGCTGATGACTCGTTCAGCAGGAGCAAGCTAACATAATACTCAGTTATGGCATTCAAGGATGCAACGTCCGCTTCCAAATCATCTATTTCACCATCTTTTTGGTCGAGGTCATCTTGAAGGTCTGCAACTTGGGCGGCCAAAGAAGTAGCGTTTGAATTTAATGAAGAGATGGTAATGTCCTTTTCTGCTATTTGAGAATCCAAATCGCTTACAGTGGGCAAGTAATATGCGATGACACCAATTACGCTAGCTAAAAGCACTATACACACCATCATCAGCGCGGTAGCCAAGTTTCTCCAGTTAGTTCTCTTTTTGCCTGGTTTCTCGGTTTTTTTGCTTAATGTGAAACGTGGCTTTTTGGCTACTACTTCTGCTTTAGTTGAAGTGATACTTCGCGGCGGGACAATTTTTGCTTTTGGAGCAACTTCCGGAGGTTTAGGAGCAACTTTTGGAGCACTTTCAGTTGAAGACGGCAACTGCTTTGCAGTACTTTCCAGTTTTTTTGCGAAGTCAAACATTTCTTTGTCCATTAGTTTTTTGATGTTCTCAGAAGTTCCTTCAAATTCAACTTGAACATTCCCTATTTTCATTGAAATCTTTGAGCGCTCTTTATCCGTTTCATCCTTGTTTGACATACTTATACCACTTTGTAGTTGGAGTTTCTATACTAGGACCTAAGCGTTAATAAAAAGTATTAAAATTTTTTTCAAAATTAATCCCCTATACCCCACGCTTAGATTACCTTGGTGAATGTGTGCTCTTAAAGTAGGTGAAAACATGTTGGATAATGTTTAAATTTCCTTTTTTTATCAGGTTTCATAGGTGGAGTATTTATGGCGTACTGTTCAAATTGCGGTGAGAAACTTCCGGAAGACGCTCTCTTTTGTCCTAAATGCGGTACAAAAACAGTGAAAGGAGTTGAACAAAACGTTCCAGGACCCTCAGACGAACTAAAAGCAGCATTTACTAAAATGAGCCGAGAGCTCGAAAAAGCATTCTCTGTAGCAGCCAAAGAAATAAACGCTGCATTTCAAACTGCAAGTGAAAATATTCAAAAATCGCTTCATAAAGAGCAAGTGGCTTGTTATAATTGCGGAGAGAAAAACCCAAGCAACGCAGTCTTCTGCTTTAACTGCGGCAAAAGAATAAAAGTCGACTAAGTGTATCATGGAATTAAAAAGAAAAAAGGCTCTTGAAGAGAACCACAGCAGGTAATGCTTTGCAGAGCACCCGTTTCTTTTGCATCCTGCGGACACGGACGAAATAGCGAATCAGGCCAGCTATAGTTAAAAGCTTGAAAAAGCAAAATAATATTGCAATTTGTCTGAACTTGGTTGAAACTACTTGGTGAAAATCTGTTGGAGGTGAAAGGATGACTAATGTTGATGAGCTTTATGTTTGCAGAATATGTGGAAACGCAGTTAAGGTCGTTATGGCTGGTGCTGGAGTGCTTGTCTGCTGTGGAGAGCCCATGGAGCTTGTAGAGGACGAAGACGAGTAAACAACGCCTGTTCAGTTGAAAGTTCTTGGCAAAACGGTTTTTTCATCCTATTTTCATTCTTATTCCATAGGAGCCTGCATGCTGGGTAGTTTTCATATGTCCAAGGCGTTTAAAAACAGCCAGAACTCTTCAATAGTGCTTATTCGTCGTATTTCCAGGTATTCGGGTTTAAATTCTGCGCTTTTTCCAGACGCTTCTTTGTAGTAACCTACCGTGTGGGGGTAACTCTTTTCAAATTCTGGAGTCTCCAAAATCTCGTGTAAAGTTATGCGCTTTTCAGGTTCGTCGGCGACTTTTTTTCTGTCTATGAGCAGCACGTTGTAGCCGAGGTATTTTCCCTTGTTTCCGTCTTTTGGAAAGTAAACTAGCCAATCCATTTCCATGAAGTGAAATTTTTTGGTTTCGTTTCCCAACTTTGCTCGACCAGTGAATGCAGCAAATGATGATTTAAACATTCTTCGTTTGAAACGGAAAAAATTCATATGATGTTTATCAGAAGTTTCCTGTCCAGCAGTACGTGCAGAGGTCTTCTCTTTTCAGGTTCTTGTTGTTGGGTGCTTCAATTACTGCCTTAACCATTTCTTCTAACGTAAGAAAACGCAACGTGGTGAAACCTATACGTTTCCTTATTTCCTCTTCCATAATCTTGTAGTTGGGATTGGACGAATCAAGGTAGTGCGCCAAATCCGAGTCTTTTTCAGTTTCTTCCAGACTTTTATGGGTGGCCAAGTCGCTGTTCTTGGTTGTTAAGTCATAGATACAAGGGTGGATTTGCGGCGGAGACGCTATTCTTCCATGAATCTCTTTTGGTTTGAACGGCCAAATTTTATCTCTTAAGAGATTCTGCAGTTGTGTTCCTCTTCGGATTGAATCATCTACCAGAATTATGCTTTTACCGGTTATTATCTGGGGATTAGGAACCTGCTTGTATTTTGCGATAAGCTCTCGCTTGCTTTGAACAGGTGGAATGTAACTTCTGCCCCAACCTGGCGTGTATTTAATTAGTGGGCGCCTCAGGGGAGCAACTAAATCCATAACTCTGTTTACTCGTTTTTCTAGTTCTTTCAAGTCAATTTTGCCTTGGTTGAACTCTGAAATATATGTTTTAACTTTTTCTTTGGCTATCTCAATTTTTCTTTTGACGTATCCAACTGAGTGGGGCAAACCCGAGTCTGCAACGCCTAAGACCATGTCGGCTTTTACTTCGTCGTCCTCAGCCAAGAAACCGCCGCATCGCTCTCTGACGATTTCAGAGTTTATACCGTAAAAGTCTGAAGCGGGAAAACCGGAGTATACATGAAGAAACGGGCAGAACTTCTTTTTGCCACCTGTAGGTATCCTAGTCTTCAAACCATTTTCAGTGAATGAAACAATTTCACGGTAATCAAGAAACTTGGCAACTTCATATCCCAAGTTTGGGAAACACGTCGTCTCAGAAGCAATGGCATAACTTTGCTCCTTTGACCCAACTACCAAAGGAAAAGTGTCTCCAGCCGCGTATATTGCGCGGTCATTTTCCGAAAGTAAAAGCAGAGATATGGACCCTTCAATCTTCTGGTACATTTTTTCTATGCCGTCAGCGATACTGTTTCCTTTACATATCAACTCGCCAACAATCTCGGTTTGGCTGAGAATGTTAGTGTTCGCCTTTTGGCTTGATCTTTTGAATGTTGCTCCTGTTTCCACAAGTTCAGAATATAATTCCTTTGAATTTTTTAGCAAGCCGATAGTGCAGAGCGCGAAGTTACCAATTTTTGTCTCGAATTTTATTGGTTGCTCCTCGTTTACGTCGCTTATGACGCCTATTCCCGAGGTACCCTTCAATTTCTCATAGTATTGACTGAATTCCGACTTGAATTGGCTATTACTGATGTCATGAGAAAATATTGTTAGGTCGCCATCAAGTAAGGCCAAGCCGCCAACTTCGGTTCCAAGATGCGTGTTATAATCAGTTCCAAAAAACAGATCTCTAGCACAATTTTCTTCAGAAGCTACTCCAAACAGACCGCCCAACATAGGCTAACCACCCGTGTTGCATGGTCACATTTATAGCCTAAAAGCTTTGCCCTACATCAAACCAGCACGTTAAACATCGATGTCAAGCATGGAGGCGACAACAAGGTAGTAAGCGGCTAACCCCTTCCAGTTTCCCCACCCTTCGGCGATTTTCCGCACCTCTGCACTTTTAATTCCGTTTCCGTCTCGGTAGTAACGTGAAATATCCCGTCTTAAACCTAAATCGTCAGCAGGCAAAGCTTCCAGTCGCTGCATTCCCCTGAGCATCGTAAACTCTGCGGTCCACACGCCGATTCCTTTTATCTCATCTAGTTCCCTAATAATCTGCTCCGAACTTTCATAGCTTCTAAGCTTCTCCAAATCTAACTTTCCATCAGCTATAAGCGCGGAGGCTCCTTTGATGTACTCGGCTTTTCGAAAACTCAATCCGCACCGGCGAAATTCCTCTGTGCTGACAGCGGCTAGGCGCTGCGGAGTCGGATACGCATAATAAACTTGGTCTTCAAGGTCTAAAGTGTCACCGAAATTTTTGACGATTTTCCTTTCAATGCTTGTAGCTACTTTCATCGAAATCTGTTGCTCAACAATGGCATCTACCAGCGCTTCAAAAACTGAGGGCGTCGTTGGGTTTTTTAGCCCCCAGAGCTTGCGAGTTATAGAGTTCATTACTTGGTCGCCTTTTACAGTTTCGTAAAAAGGGGTCAAGGCTAAATCCAAGCTGAAAATAGTGTTTACCGCGGCTTTTGCTTTTTTCTTGTCTTCCACACTTATCTTCGTGTTTGATTTGAAATCAGCGTGCAGTTCTGGCTTGTCAACTGTACCCGCGGCTTCGACAGTGACGAGAATGAGTTTGCCATTAGCTCGTATTACTTGCCAAAACCGCCCGTTTTCGTAGTTACGGATTTGAGTGTCGCCGTTAGCAAATATTTCTGAGCTTAATTCGAAACTAAATGGTGGCAGGGCAGGAACGGTTACTTTTTCGGTGTAAATCATTGTGGTTCATCTTTTAACGAATGTAGTTGTTAAAAACGTTTCTCAGCCGCTTTCGAATACACTTCGAAGCGCAGTTGTGTCGCATGTTTTTCCTAAAGGATTTTAACTTGAACTTAGCGTATTAATACGCGAAGGATGGAATTGGTCATGCGCATTGTGTTGAGAATAGGGGGTTCAGTTGTGGCGTCGCCAGTAAACACCGACCTGATGAACAAGTACGCTGAAATGGTGCTAACTCTGAAAGGAGAGGGGCATGAGGTTGCGGTGGTTGTCGGCGGCGGAGCGTTAGCCAGAGAATTTATTGGTATTGCGAAGAAACTGGGGCTTGAGGAACAGTCTCAGGATGAGGTTGCAATTTCTGTTTCTCGTCTGTTTGCTCAGCTTTTCCTTAAGAAGCTCGGCGGTATGGGTTGCGGGAAAGTGGCTTTGACGCTTGACGATGCGGTAGAGTGCTTAAACACGGGGAAGGTACTTCTGATGGGCGGATTGAAACCTGGAATTACCACGGATGCGGTTGCCGCTTTGGTTGCTGAGCGTGTAAATGCTGACTTGCTGGTTAAGGGTACAGATCAAGATGGCGTTTACAATAAAGACCCTCGGAAGCACGCTGACGCCGTTAAGCTGAATCACGTGTCATTTGACGATTTAGCCGACGTTTTTTCTGAGAGCAAGCACAAAGCGGGGATACATCAAATTATTGACCCTGAAGCAGTGAAAATCATGAAGCGAGAACACATAAAGCTGATTGTTGTAAATGGTTTCAAACCAGATAATATTTTGGCTGCTGTTAATGGTGAAAGTGTTGGCACCGTGGTAAATTAGGGAATTAGTTTTTGGTGCTTATACTGCGGTAGGTTTAAATATCACATTTGATATCACCGTTGAGGTCAATAGTGATAAATAATGTTCCCACATGTAAAACATTGGATGAGACACACGGCCATGGTACCTAAAGGCTTCATACGTTACCGCGTTCTCGAAGCCCTAAACGAAAAACCCATGTCTGGCTCAGAGATAATGGCCGATATTGAAGAGCAAACAGACGGCTGCTGGAAGCCAAGCCCAGGCTCCATCTACCCCTTGCTCGCATGGTTACAGGATAACGGTCACGTCAAAGAGTTACCAATGGAAAACGGGTTAAAACGTTACGAATTAACAGAAAAAGGAAAAGCACTGCTGGCTGAACAAAAGAAAATCAGAAAGCATTTAAGACAAGAAGTTGGATTTCTTCCTGCACCGTTCTTTGATAGCTTTCTCATGAAAATCTCGCCCGAAAAAAAAGTGGAAATCAATGAAACCGTCAAAAACTTTGCCATAGCCTTTTTTGAGTTGGGCAACACACTGCAGGAAAAAGTCTCTGAGAAGGCAATAGATGAAGCGAACCAAGTTTTGAATGAAGCAGCAGGAAAGCTTATGGAAATAAAAGACAAAATTAAAGGTGAAAAAACATGAGTGAAAACGCAATTAAAGCCGAAGGCTTAACCAAAGTCTTCAACGGAAGCTTAGTAGCCGTGGACCACATAGATTTCAACGTTAAGGGCGGCGAAATTTTCGGGTTCCTAGGTCCCAACGGCGCGGGAAAAACCACAACCATAAACATGCTGATAACCGTGTTGAAGCCAACAGAAGGTAAAGCAGAAATTTTAGGCTACGATATTGCCAAACAGAATACTCAAGTCAGATACTCCATAGGTGTTGTGCC
>JAFGLT010000014.1 GCA_016927895.1 Candidatus Bathyarchaeota archaeon
AAATGAGGACCGAACTATGTAGTTTCTGTTTAAAGAGCGGTATACTATGCCAAAAGTGTTCAGCTAAAGTTAAGTCTGGCGAAATCAGCGAGTTAGATCTTAAAATCGCCCGTTTACTTTTGTCTTTAGAGGGGAAGTATCCTTCGCTTCAAAACGTTAGTTTTCACAAAGCAGTCGGCGTAGGCAAGACTCTGGCTGTAATCGTTGGGCATGGTGATGTGCCTCGCCTTTTGGGTTACGGCGGCAAGATAATCAAAACGCTGGGTGAGGAAACCCGCAAGTCTGTTCGTGTTCTCGAGTATGGTGTTGACGACCGCAAGTTTCTCGAGGATTTGTTTATGCCTCTTAGTATTCTTACCATCAACACGATTTGGCTGCCTGATGGCACCACTGAAACCCGTGTTATATTGAAAAGGAAGCGCGGGAGTCAACTGCCTTTCGACCTTAAGGCTTTAAAGGAAATTGCGTCTAAAGTACGGAAAATGTCGTTACGTGTTGAGTTTGCTGACTAAGGAGCGCTTAATTCATGAAGTTGGACTCCATTGACGATTGGGTTAGAACAGGTTACTCCTCTTTTGTAACGCCAGAAATGGACGGCGAAGAAGTTACTCTTTTCGGTTGGGTTCAAGAGATGAGGGATTTAGGCGGAATCCGCTTCATCATATTGCAGGACCGGGAAGGCACAATCCAAGTTACCATCCCTAAGAAGAAAGTGAGTCCCGAAGTGCTGTCGAAGTCTGATGCGCTGCAAAAGAGGTACAGCATAGGCGTGAAAGGCACAGTGAAAAAAACCAATATGTCGCCCAGAGGCTTCGAAGTGCTGCCGAAGGAAGTCAAAATTTTTGGCACAGCCGCGCTACAATTGCCTATAGACATCACCGGCAAGACCCCTGCGAACATAGAAGTTCGATTAGATGCAAGAGCGCTTGACCTATGCCAAGAACCGAACATTGCAGCATTCAAGATTCAGCACTCCGCCGTGGAGGCAATACGCGGTTTTCTCTTCGAAAAAGGCTTCTTGGAGGTCCACACACCACGAATTATCGCCTCAGCAACAGAAGGCGGCGCAGAACTGTTTGCTGTGGATTACTTCGGCGAAAAAGCGTTTCTTGCGCAGAGCCCGCAGTTGTACAAAGAGCAGCTGGTGATGAGCCTCGAGAAGGTTTTCGAGGTTGGCCCCTTCTTCAGGGCGGAAGAGTCACATACGCGGCGTCACTTAAGCGAGTTCGTTTCAGTGGATGTCGAGCAGGCATTCGCCGACGCCGAAGAAGTCATGATGCTTCTTGAACAACTGGTTCATCACACGTGCAAAGCTGTGAAATACAAATGCCCAAAAGAGTTAGAGGTACTCAAGCATAAAATACAGGTTCCCACTGTTCCTTTCAAACGTTTAACCTACGATGAGGTTCTCAGCGACCTGAAGAAGAAAGGCATTGAGGTGCCGTGGGGCGAAGATATACCCACTGAAGCGTTCCGCGTCCTAGGCAAATTATATCCCCCTTTCTACTTCATAACTGACTGGCCCACACATTCCAAAGCGTTTTACATAAAACCGCGAGAGGACAACCCTGACCTTTGTGAGGGGTTCGACTTGATGTGGCGATGGGTAGAACTCGTCTCGGGCGGAAAAAGAATCGCCGAAAAAGACCTCTTAATCTCCAGGTTGAAGGAGAAAGAGCTGAAACCGGAAGCTTTCAAGCATCATCTGCAGGCTTTTGATTACGGAATGCCGCCTCACGCGGGTTGGGCTATAGGATTGGAAAGGCTTACGATGATGCTTACAGGCAAAAAGAACATACGTGAAGTGACGTTTTACCCGAGAGACAGGGACCGGTTGACGCCGTAACGCTTGTTTTGTTCTTGATTTTTCTTATAGAACTTTCCTTCAGAACCATAATAAAGAGGAACAACTGACATTAAAGTGGGAGGAGTTGAAAGGAGAATGGCGAAAAGATATGGCGTGCTATTACTTGTTGCAGTGCTAGTGGTCGTTATCGTTAATCTCTCTCTAAGCGACACAGGAGACTCTTTGGTTTTCGCTCACAACCAAGATTGCAGTACCGTCGATAAAGCTGCAGGCGACGATTTCACCGTGAAAATCACGTTCAAGAACACGGGAAAGACCGAAGGCACATGGAGCATAAACATAGCTTTCGAAGACAGTTCTTGGTCTCAGGTTGGAACACCGCAGAACTTGACACTTACGCCTGGGCAAACAGAGACTTTAGTATGGGAAGGTGCTGTTCCCACTAACGCTACCGTCGATTCCGTGGCGCGACTTGTGGTGTACTATAATGACTCTTTCAAAGCACTGAACTGGTGGATCCATGTGGTTCCAGGCGCAGAACTAAGCATAAAATCAAGCATAGTAGAATAAACCCCGCTTTCAAAATACGCTTAAGGAAAAAACGAGGCGAAACACAGCCGCAAAGGCTGCCCGCCTAACAGGTAAGCTCTGTTTCTAAACGTAAGAGTATTCTACATAGGCATAGTCTTCGCAGAGTCAAGTGCGGAATTAAACCTTTTATCAGATAAGGCGAAATGTGCTTCTGTGGAAATGCTGTATAATGACTAAGTATCGCGCTTTGCCTGTAGTTACGGAATATTGGAAGCCCGGCGAGAACTATCTGAACGGCATTCTTGACGCTGTAGAAAAACGGGTAGCTAACGGCGATTTAGTTGTTGTATCTGAAAAGGCGCTTTCAACAGCGCGGGGCAACATTATAGACGAAAGCTCCACAAGCCCTAGTTATAACGCGAAACTGATTTCTCGCCTCTGGATGCGAATCGCTTGGGGATACTTCTTGGGCGTGTTATGCCGTCTTGGTCCAAGGCTGAGACAAAGACTTCGGGAATACCCGCTTGAAGCTGGCAGCCGCCACAAACAACTCGCTTTAAAGCAAGCAGGGCTTTTGCAGGCGTTAATGTGGGGTTCTGAAGGCGGAATTGACGGCTCCAACATGCCGTTTTCTTACGTGAGCTTGCCCTTGAACAAACCCTATGCGGTGGCGGCGTTGATTCACAGGCAAATCTGGCTTAAGCTGAAAAAGAAAGTCTTTGTTATAATTGTAGACACGGACAAAACCTATGCGTTCAGGAACTTCTTTTTTACTCCTCACCCTAAACCGATGAAGGGCATACACTCTCTGGGAGGCGTAACAGCCTACTTAGTCGGCAGGTTGTTCAAGTTCAGGAAGAGACCGACACCGCTAGCTGTGGCTGGGGGAAGATTACAGGCGAAAGAAGCATTAAAAATTGCCAACATTGCTGACAGAGCACGTGGTCCAGGTTCAGGTGCAACAGTGTGGGATATGGCTGCAAGGTTCAATGTGGCAACAACAGGGATAAGCTGGAACATGCTGTCGGAGGTCAAGCATAAACCTATAGTAATCGTCCGGAAAGCAAGAAAAACGCCGTCGCATTAATTCCACAATCCTTACCAGTAGGCGGTAAACATTGAAGGCTCCTATTTTGAAGAGTAAAGAATAAACCTGCCTTTTCCTTTAATGAACGATGTGAGAGTTATGGAAGAAACTAAGAAGTTGAATGCCTTTTTTAATCCTTGTTCAGCCGCGATTATTGGTGCTACTAAAAAAATAGATAAAGCGGGGAATGTGATTTTCAAAAACTTCGCTTATAACAAGACGCGTGGTGTTTTCAAAGGGGAAATCTACCCTGTGAACCCAGGAGAGGAGTCTATTTTAGGGTTCAAATGTTACCCGTCTATAACTGAGGTTCCGGGAGAACTCGATTTGATAGTGATTGTTGTTCCAGCAAAAGTAGTGCCCGCTATCATGGAAGAAGCAGTTACAAAAAAAGTCAAGACTGCCATAATAATTACCTCAGGCTTCAGGGAAATCGGAAACATTGAACAGGAACAACAAATAGTTGCCACGGCTAGAAAAGCGGGAATCCGAATTTTAGGACCCAACTGCTTAGGCGTCTACTACCAGAAGACAGGTGTGGATACGCTGTTTCTTCCCGAAACCAAAGTTTTGACCACTGGAGACGAAGTTATTGCCACGCCGAGACCGCTGGTCGGAGACATAGCCATCGTTACTCAAAGTGGAGCTTTCGGTGTTGCTGCTCTTGACTTTCTAGCTGGACGCCAAATTGGAATCAGCAAGTTCGTGAGCTTCGGCAACAAAAGTGATGTGACCGAGACGGAAATGATGCATTACCTGCTCTACGACAACGAAACCAAAGTTATACTTCTTTACGTAGAAGACATAAAATACGGAAGAAAATTCCTTAAAATAGCCAAGAAAGTAACCGCGAAAAAGCCTATAGTGGCGCTTAAAGCGGGGCGGAGCGTTGCTGGAGCCAGAGCCGCGGCTTCGCACACTGGTGCCATCGCGGGTTCAGACAAAATTTACGATGCGGCTTTTGAGCAGTCAGGCGTAATACGTGCAAAGGACATGGAAGAATTCTTTGATATGGGGAAAGCGTTAGCCATGCAGCCGCCGGCTTTAGGCAAGAACGTAGGCATACTCACGGACGCGGGTGGTCCAGGAATTATGGCAGTGGACGAGTGTGAAAGCAACGGCTTGTCTGTTAACCGGTTTTCCGAGGAAACCCTGCGGAAATTCCAGGAGCTCAAGGATCAAGGTGTGCTTCCAAAGTTTGCGGCAACCTCCAACCCAGTTGACCTTACGGGTTCAGTGACGGATGATATGTTCGAAGTTGCGGCGGACCTTATGTTCCAGGACCCAGAAGTAGACGGCATAATCCTGCTTGGACTGCACCATTTGCCTGCCCTGCGGGAAAAATACATTGACGGTGTAGCGCAGATTTCACGCAAATACAGCAAGCCAATCGTCATGTGCGACATCGGCGAGACCGAAATGGCGTTGTACACCCGCTCCAGGTTTGACAAGCTGGGGGTTCCCTCTTTTCCCTCGCCGGAAGACGCTGCGAGAGCCATGAGCGCTCTGGCCCGTTACGGTGTGTACCTGAAAAAGACTGGTTGCGCGGAAGAATACGTAACCGAGTTCTTGAAGAAAAACGGCGCCCCTAAACGTTAACCGTGACCGTGACTTCGTAGCCGTCTTCGAGTTGAAGCGCCTTTCTCAGGTTTACAGCGGCGATGACTTCTAAAAGGGTCTTTGGGTAACCTGGAACCTCGGGGACTACGATGGCACACTCCAAAATACCGATGAACGCTTTGAAGAGCGCCCCGTTGTAATAGCCTTCGGCAGGGCAAATCTTTACTTTGGGGGCTTTTTCAAGCATTTTTCTCCTTTTTGTGCTTTCTTCAGTGAGCTTCAGGTTTAACGTTCCAGGGTACGGGGCGAACCCGAGTTTTTCCGTTATCTGCCGCTTAACCCAGGTTAGTTCAAGAAATTTTTTTCCGTCGCCTCCGCCAGAGAAAACTATGCCGTTGAGTTCTATTCTTTTCAATGATGACAGCGCTCCTGCCGTTGGGCCTTCACGTTGCAGAATTGTTGCGGCGGCTGTTATTTTTGTTCCTTTAGCCATTTTGCAACTTTTATGAGAATAGAATCAGAGGATATGTCGATTACTGGGACAATCATTTTTTCTTTTGTCTCTATGGTTGGCGCGTATTTTGGCATGTTCGAGTAGCCGACGAAGGTCCAGTAGACTTTGCCAGTTTCTATAAGCGCCTTTGCAACTGCCGTCGTGGACGCAGGAAGCGGGAAGTACAAAAAGACCACGCCGTCAACCCAGTACAGCCCAGCCAGTTTGCCGCCAGCGATTACCGCGGTGAACCGCGCCAGGTCTTCAGGCGTTGAAAAAGATGTTCGTTCCATTACTATAATTTCTTTGAACGGTTCATACTTTACGCTGATTTCACTTTCCTTCATAAATTCTCACTGATCTAAATGCTATTGTGTCGCCCGTTCCCTTTTAATCTTCCCATAAAAATCTTTGAAGCGTTTTATCGGCATTTCTTTTTGTTTCAAAAAATAGAGAAAGTGGGAAGAATGTTTTGGCTTGCTGTTTCTTCGTTTATAGTTAAGGTTCTACTTTAACTGCATCTAGCGCTATGACTGGCCACTCCGATGGGTTTTCAACGGTTACTGCGATGTAGTTGAAGGCGCCTGTGTAGGTTCCGCAGTCTATCCAGTACGGAGAGGATGAGGATACGTATGGGGAACTGACTGGGGTCCAGCTGTAGCCGTTGCTGGAAACGTAAACGTAAAGGTGACCTGCGCCTCCTGCGTTGCAACCGTACACGTAAATGTGTCCTGTTGCTTGCGAGTCCATGGCTGCTTCTATCCAGCCGTAGTACTGGTAGGGTCCGTAGCCTGTCAAGATGGCATATTGTCCGTCAGTCTCTGAGCCCACTAGGTTGTTGGGGTTAGTGACGGGACCACCGTAGTCGTTGATGCTTGCCACCCAGTAGTGAGACGGTGCAACAGCAAAGTATGCTTGTAGTTCATGATCGTCATTCATAGTGATGGTTATGGGGTTTTGCGTGTAGGTATTGCCGTCTAGGATCCAGTGGTCGAAGACGTAGCCGCTGTATGCGTTTGCCATCACAGGGACCTGTGAGTTTTTGAGGTACTCATGTATCCCTGGCGAAGGATTTGTGGACCCACCACCAGAAGGCGAAATAGTCAAAGTGAAGTAGGGTGTAGTATATGCATGAACCGCATCTATGTCAATGACTGAAAACTCAGACGGGCTTTCGGTAGTGAGTGCGATGTAGTTGAAGGTGCCTGTATAGATCCCGCAGTCAACCCAATATGGCGTCTGTTGAGTAACCTGTGTGGTGCTGACGTAGTTCCAGTTGTAGCCGTTGCTTGATACATACACATAAAGGGAACCGTATCCAGCGCCATAAACGCATATGTGTCCTGTTGCTTGCGAGTCCATGGCTGCTTCTATCCAGCCGTAGTACTGGTAGGGTCCGTAGCCTGTCAAAGTAGTGACTTGCCCGTCAGGGTTCCAACCTACTAGGTTTTCGGGGTTAGCGACAGAGCCACCGTAGTCGTTGATGCTTTCCACCCAGTTATATGGCTGATAGTCATAATATGCTGTTATTGTCATGTTCGAAGAGACTGTAAATTGTGCGGGGTTGCTACTGTTAGAGTAACCGCCAATATCGAAGTGATTGAGGGCGCCATAATCCTCCATTTGAATAGTCCAGGTACCTGCTGGTAAGGGAAATGTGTCACCTGCATACCCTGCCCAATCACCGCATATCCAAACGTTCGAATTAACAGTTTCGCTGCCGGAGTCTTCTTGGGCAAGCATGGCGGAGTCATCTTTGCCAGTGTTTGTCTTTTCTATACCGCTGTCTATTATTGCAAGTGTATCTACATCGTAAACGGGAGATGGTTGTGAAAAGCTAATAACAGGCCATGGGCTGCTCAATGGATGACAAGGATATAATGGCGGTAGATTCCATGTCGCTTCACTAAGTGGAATATACCACCATCCTCCAACAGGATTACCATTGTATTCATCAGTGAGGTAGCCCGATTCAAAACCATATGGAAAGAATCCGCACCAGAGTTCAATTAAATGATAGTGTACCGTAATGGCGTGCCCTTCGTATAGCATACTACTTGCGTAGTCTCCTCCAAATAAAACCTGCGTGTTGTAA
This sequence comes from Candidatus Bathyarchaeota archaeon, assembly GCA_016927895.1. Lineage (GTDB taxonomy): Archaea > Thermoproteota > Bathyarchaeia > Bathyarchaeales > Bathycorpusculaceae > SG8-32-3. Next base: position 7,574 of record JAFGLT010000014.1, read on the forward strand.
GTGAAGAGCATACCGAAAAGCCAATCGCAAAATAATGAAGAGGCTTTCCATTTAGCCCCCATTACAAAGAGCGCACCATCTATAATCCACTGCATAATGGCCTCATTGTTTTCTTCCGAAGGCATCCAAGCCCAATACCAGCCTACCAAACGTGTCCACCCATTCCATCCTCCATTAGGAATTGATATCCCAGTTGACCAGGGGTCTATAATGGTTCCATCTGGCGTAGTAATGTTACACTTCGTCCAAGTTCCACTAGTTTCTGGTAACAAAGAGAAGTTTGGTGCAGCAGCATAACTTAGGGTGTAACATCCACTTTGTCCAATTATGTTCTGATTGATTTCTGATTTGGCTTCTATAATTTCAGCTTCATTCGAACTCAAAGTTCCTTCTACATTTGAAATATAGTAATATTTCCCAGAGGCATTCGAGAATTGTATGATAGTATTTATTTGCTTAGTTACAATGTCTCCTATTGTCTTTGTTTCTGTTGCAGAAAAAGAATAGTTGATTTCACCCGTTATCTTCTGGGTGACTACTGTCTCCACTGTGTTCGGTCCATACGTTGTGAGAACAGACTCCAGTACATAGTATTCTTTGCCCGCGCTGGATGTGAAGTTTGCGTGGTATAGATGGCTGCCGGGGGTCAAGTTTTGTCTTTGGTAGCTGCTCTCAACGTTTACTATTTCTGCAGGTCCATTTTTCAACACTTTGTAGACATCAGTTATGGCAACTTTTCCAGACGACGCGGTATTAGTACTTTGAATGTTTTCAACAGATTCGTATCCAAACAATTTCAAGTATCCTTTTTCAGTATTCTCGCAAAGTGTGATATCCGTTTTATCTTCGGGAGATTGTTCCTGAGATTGTCTTAGAGATGACGTTTGCGAGTTCAAAGTAGCCAAACACGGAGTTAATACTACAGAAAATGCTAAAACTATTGACAAAACAGCAACTTCGAGTAGCAATCTCCTTTTTTTGTAAATCATTCTTTTATTTTCCTCCTAAAATTGGGTAATTTATTCTCATTGCGCCCCTCGCTCAGCGCTCAAATCCAAGTCGTTGCTCACTGCTAATAAAATGGTGAGACCAATTCGATTTTCGAAAAAAAATCAACCTTGAATTTGTACTAGCCTCAACCCCGTAGTTATTGCGTGGTATGTACATTTCCATGTTATGAATGGGCTGTTGAGTCTGAAGAGTTACTCACTCTTTTTTCTGCTGCGATTACGAAGATAAAAAGCGGCAGCCCAAAGAATCGAGGAAGCTGCAAAAAGAATTATGTCATAATTGTATGGAAAATCCGCGAGCATAACAAGACCTAACAATATCCATGCAAACAGTCCTATCATGTAACTGATTGCCATCAGTTGCAAAATCTTCACCATTCTGTATTTGTTTTAGTTGCTTAAAAATGTTATACAAGTTGACTTTAGAATTTAATCACATTTACGAAATCTTTCACCATATGTCTGTCTTATTGGCGCTTAACTAATTCTTTTGATGCGTTGCATAAGTTAGCTGACCAACTCATTAATTATTTTGTGCAGTTCTTCAACGTTTTCTCGAATATTGTTGATTGTTGCCTTTCCTTCATTCGTTAGAACATAGAACTTCTTTCTTCGGTTGGGTAACCTCGTGATTTTTCCATCTTTTTCCAACGCGTACAGCACCGGGTACACTGTTCCAGCGCTAAGTTGAATCTTGTAACGTTTTTTAAAGACTTCAATGATGTTCGGTGCGCTTAAAAACCTTCTTTCCGACAATTGCGTTATAATTGCCACCGGCAAACAGGCTTTTAACACTCTTCTCCGAACTCTTAAGAAAACTTTTGGTGAACTTGCCGAGGTTACATTTTGAGGTGACACTTAGAGTCATCCACTTATGTGGTTTTGCTGTTTGTTTTTAAGATTTTTTGTAAAGGTTTCTTGACTAACCATTATACTTGAAGCCTAATAGGTCCCTAATAGTGGTTCATTGCAGGAACCAGTAAGAGGTTTTATATGCACAAATTTTTCCGCCTATGAAAGTAGTTTCTGAGCGCTAGTTCAGGACGCTTTAAACCTCTAATAGACCCTATTCGCAAAGGCACACCAGTTTTCACATGCCCGACAAAGACAACCACCACAAAACAACTTCATGTTTTAGGAAAAAGTTATAGAGTAGACAGGCATTAAGCCTTCTCTATTAACGGTCATTAGAGGTTTAAGAGATTTGCCTGAAATTCGTGTTGCAATTGTAGGCGTTGGCAACAGCGCATGCGCCTTAATTCAAGGAACTCAGTATTATAAGGACGCGAAAGAAGAATCCAGCGTGCCGGGGCTTATGCACGTCAACTTCGGCGGCTACCACATACGCGACATAAAATTCGTGGCCGCCTTCGAAGTAAACAAAGACAAAATCGGCAAAGATCTCTCCGAAGCCATCTGGATTAAACCAAACTGTTGCGAAAAATTCGCAGATGTCCCCAAACTAGGCGTAACCGTTTCACCTGCACCAATCCTAGACGGTGTTGCACCCCATATGCGCGAAACCTTCAATGTTTACGACGGCAGCGCCACCAAAGAAAGCGTTGTCCAAGTCCTAAAAGACACAAAAACAGAAGTTCTCGTTAACTACCTTCCAGTAGGCAGCCACGACGCAGTGCGCTTCTACGCACAATGCGCCATAGATGCAGGTTGCGCACTCGTCAACTGCATGCCAGAATTCATCGCCAGCGACTCATCAGGCGAATGGCCTAAAAAGTTTGAGCAGGCGGGTTTGCCAGTGCTTGGAGACGATATAAAAAGCCAAGTTGGCGCAACCATACTGCACAGGACTCTTGTGCGGCTTTGCTTGGACCGCGGCGTCATAGTTGATGAGACTTATCAGCTTAACTTGGGTGGAGACACGGACTTTCTTAACATGACTGTGGAGGAAAGGCTGAAGACAAAACGCATCAGCAAGACCGAGGCGGTCACAAGCCTTGTTCCGTACGAGTTGCCCACAAGAATCGGCCCCTCAGACTACGTTCACTTCCTGAACAACAAGAAAATCTGCTACCTCACGCTTAAGGGCAGGAAATTCGGTGACCGCCCCATAACTATAAACGCTAAACTTGAAGTTGAAGACTCACCCAACAGCGGCGGCGTAGTCATAGACTTGATACGAGCAGCGAAAATTGCTTTAGACCGCAAAATCAAAGGCTCGTTACTGAGCATGGCTTCCTACGCGTTTAAGCACCCGCCGATTCAGGTGCCTGACCCGCAGGCGCGGCAGTGGACGGAAGACTGGATTGAAGGCAAAAGAGAACGCTGAACTCGTTTAATGCTCCGTGGAAACAGGCAAAGGCATCATTAAAACTTTTAAGCGCTGAGCTTCCCAATTTAATCACCGTTTAGAGGTGTATATGCATGGTGAAAGTAGAAAATTACGAAGTGCCTGAAGGACTGTATTACTCAAACGATTTTGCATGGGTAAAAGTTGAAGGAGACAAGGTGCGGATGGGCATAACTGACTACGCTCAAAAGCAGTTGCGGGAGATAGTTTACGCTGAACTGCCCGAGGCAGGAGCAGAACTGAAGCAGAACGAACCTTACGGTACGCTGGAGTCAGTGAAAGCCGTTTCCGACTTGGTCGCCGCCGTAAGCGGAACCGTGGAGGAAGTCAACTCAGAAGTCCAGTCGCAACCAGAGCTTCTCAACGAAGACCCCTACGTGAAAGGCTGGCTGGTAATTGTTAAACCGTCGAACCTGCAAGCGGAACTGGCTAACCTGATGGGCTTCGAAAAAGCAGTTGAATGGCACAAGAACCAAAGTAAATGAAGGAAAGCCTGATGGCTAGGCGAATACTCGTTATCGGAGCCAACGCTGCAGGTGTGGAAGCGGCGTCAGCTGCGCGCAAAAAAGACCGCACAGCCGAAATCACGCTGGTGACACGGGAGAAAACGCCTGGATATTCAAGGTGTGGTCTACCCTTCGTGATAGGTGGACAGATACCCAGCTTCAAGGACTTGATTGTTTATCCGCCTGCTTACTTCCAGATGTTAAAGCTTAATGTGAAGACTGAAACTACAGCTACTGCCGTTAACACTAAGGAAAAAGCAGTCACTGTTGTTGACAGGTCAGGCGCTACAGAGTCCCTGCCGTACGACAGCTTGGTGATTGCTACTGGTGCAGACGCTTTCATGCCCCCAATTAAAGGGCGCGAAAAACAGGGAATACTAAGCCTCCGCAACTTGGAGGATGGAGAAAAAATTCTGGAAGAGGTCCAGAAAGGAGCCAAATCCGCTGTGATTATGGGCGCTGGCTTGATTGGGCTTGAAACTGGCGTGGCTTTTATCGAGCGAGGTTTGAAAGTAACCTTGGTTGAGATGTTGCCTCAGATTTTGCCTGCTATGCTTGACGCGGACATGGCGAAGCTTGTTCAGGAGGATTTGGAGGAGAAGGATATGTGTATCCTCACGGAGAAACGTGTGGAAGAGTTTCTCGGCGAAGACAAAGTTACAGCAGTTATGGCTGGCGGCGAAAAAATTGAAGCTGATTTGTTTCTCAGTGCTTTTGGCGTGCGCGCTAACACGAAGCTGGCTGTTGAATCGGGCATACCACTCGGTGAAAGTAAAGCCATAAAAACAAATTCCAAGATGGAAACCGACGTGAAAGACGTTTACGCCGTTGGTGACTGCGCTGAAGCTCCAAACCTGATTACCCACAAGGCTGTTTGCGCGCAGTTGGGTACCATCGCGGTTAGGCATGGGAAAGTAGCGGGGGCAAACGCAGCTGGCGCTTACTCGGAGTTCCCAGGAATTTTGGCTTCAGCAGTAACGCGGCTGTTCGACACGGAAGCTGGCGTGACAGGTTTAACAGCGGCAGCGGCTACGAGGGCCGGAATCGAAGTGGTCACTGGAGCCATCAGCTCCAAAACGAAAGCGGACTACTATCCTGGCGCTTTGCCAATAAAAGTTAAGCTCGTCGTCGAAAAAGAGTCACAACGCTTAATCGGCGCCCAAATAGTGGGAGGCGAAGAAGTCACTCAGCGCATAAACGCGTTGTCCTTTGCTATACAGAAGGGCATGACCGTGCGCGAGTTAGCTAAAGCAGACACGGCTTACGCGCCGCCGTTGAACGAGACGTGGGATCCAATGGTCTTAGCGGCTGAAATGATTCTCATGCGACTCCGTTGAGAGTCTACTCCAGTAGAACATAACAGACCGATTTCCCTTTCTTTTCATCTCAAAATAAGAGAGCGGCTTATTTCCGCGCACCAGAGTACCTGCCGCTTTATTTTTTTATGCCCAGAAGCTTTTGGAGTATTCGCCTAAAACGGATTTGTATATCTGCTTTGTTTGTTGTGCGATTTTTTGCCAGTCGTATTTTTCTTGTACTTTTCTGAACGCGTTTTCTCTGATATATTTCTTGTAGTTTTCATCTATCAGAATTCTTGTTATGCCCCATGCTAACGATTCAGGGTTGTTTGGGTAAGCTTTGAATCCTGTTACATCATGGTCGACGATTTCGGATAAGCCTCCTGTGTCGGATACTACAACAGGGCTTTTTGCCGCCATTGCTTCCAGAGCGACTATGCCGAATGGCTCAAATAGGGATGGCACAACGGAAACGTCCGCGCACTTCTGCAGTCTAAGCAGGTTTTCTTCGTCTACGAACCCCAAAAAAAGCACTTTATGCTCTAACCTCATGCTTTTGACGATGTCCAAGAGCTGCTCTTTCATGTAGCCGCTGCCTACGATTATGAATTTGGCGTCAACTTTAGCCAACACTTTAGGTACGGCGTTGATTAGCACGTGGATGCCTTTTTCGTAAACTAGTCTTCCAACGTAAAGCACGATTTTCTCGTGAGGCAATGCGAATTTAGCTCGGAACGTCTCGTAGTGTTCATTCTCGGGGTCTTCATAAGCACGGGTGTTAACGCCGTTAGGTATCATGACCAGCTTGTCTTCTGGAAGCCCGAAAGCCCATTTCACGTGGGAAACCATGTAATCACTGCAGCAGACTACCTTCCAAGCCTCGTACGTGAGCCAGGCTTCGGTCTCGTGGATCATTTTTTCCGTGTCCGTGTGAAGCCCGTCTCTTCGTCCAATCTCTGTGGAGTGCATAGTGACCAAAAGCGGCTTTCTGAAAACATGTTTTAGTCCTATGCCTGCCGTTGCAACCAGCCAGTCATGCGCGTGGAAAACATCGATTTTGCCTCCCAGTTTATTCACGATAGCGGCAGCTTCCCTTTGCATGTTAAGGTTCATCAGGTAAACCCACGTTGCGAAATCCGGCGAAGGGTTCTTATACGAGTCTATTCGGTGAACTTCCACGCCGTCTATGACTTCATGAGCGGGCGCACCGGGAAAATCGCAGGTTACCACGTGAACTTTTACGCCGATTTCCGCTAAACTCTTCGATAAGAAGTAAACGTGAGGCGAGATTCCTCCTATGACTCTCGGTGGATATTCCCAACTGAACATCATAACGCTTAACTTGTTTTTCATTTGCCGTTTGCGCCTCCCGCCACAGTTTTGTACAGTTCTAAAACGTCCTTTATCCAGGAGTCGGCGCTGGGCGAAACTACTTTCACTTTTTCTTCAGGAACATTGTGTATTCTAACAATTTCGTCTCGCATCCACTCTGACTTGACGCTTACTTTTTCGGATTCGTATAAGCCGAGCCACTCGATACTTTTAATGGACATGCTGTAAGGTGTATTCGGGTCTGGAGACCGGTGATTCTCAAGGCTCTCCACGGAATAAACAAATGGTATTTTAAGCGCGTTTTTTAGGGTAACCGCAGCTGGTATGAAATGCCAGTCATAAACATTTATGAGGTCAACCTTCTCGTCTGCGTTGTAGTAAATGCTTGCTGCGGCTCTCTCCACTTCCTGATTCAACGTTAAATCCCATGTTAAAACCCCGATGTGGGCGCGAACTGGGTTCGCTACTCTCGCAACTCTCACGCCGTTTGCTTCTTCAACCGCGCCAGTCAAGGAATCATGGTACGTGACGACGTAAGTTTCAACCTTATTCTTAACCAGCTGAGTTGACAACGCTTTTATGTAATCCGCGAGTTGTCCCACCACTCGTGGCGGATACTCCCACGAAAAAATTATGACGCGCATCGGCTGTCCCTACGTGAAAAGAGAACAGACTTTGATTATTCCTCTTGCGTTAAGATAGTAACGTTTTTTTCCTTCATTATCAACGAAGCTCTCGGCAAAGCCCTCAGACTTGTAGTTGTCAAGGATGCCTTCAATCTCTGCTTGATCTCGTTGCAGAATTCGCGCCACTTCTTCGCCTCTTCTAGCCAAATCTGCAGCAGTCGCGCATAAGTTGTGCAGCGTCTGTAAAACCTTTTCTGGGAAAGGAAGTTCTTCTCTCATTTCGCTTGCACCTGGCTTGTAATTGACTATTGTAGACTTCTCTTATAAACGCATTTACATTCGAGTTTATTCAGAAAAGCTTGACTGCCGACTGAACCTGCCTGATGAGTTCATTGAACCTTTTTTTCGCCGTGTCAACAACCGCTTTTCTTAGCGTTTCCCCTTTAAGCTTTGAAGTTCTGGCTGCTTTAAGTTGACTTGCTAAAGCTTCGTCTTGCAATGAATGTTCTGCCCAGCTCTCAAAATCTCCTCGACGATTATGAAACTCCAACGCTTTCACATCAACCGTCTGAACCGCTTTTACAAACCCTTTCAAACTCCACGTCATCACACCCGTAAAGTTTTCTTTTCCAGCTTTGGTACAGAACAGGAAAGGCTCATTAGCCGTTAACGTTGCAAGCCTGATTCTGTTTTCAAAGTCAAACATCAACGTTTGAGCCGCCACGAACGCGTCCATAGGCGACTTAAAAGGACTGAAGTACGCGTGGACTTCTCCTGGTGCTCCGCCAGCAGCAAACATGTAATAGAGGTGGTCGCTCGTTTGGAAATAACGCCACAACTTCAGAAACTCTTCATCCCTCGCCTCTTTGATAAGGGGTTCGAGCCTCCGCAAACTTGTGTAGTACGCCCACTGCAGAGCGTTACCGAGCCAGCCGCTTGAGTCCCTTTCAAGATCGGCCCAAGAAACCGTGCCACCAGCTTCAGGAACATCAATCTCGCCCGCTGATGCATACTTGTCCACGGCTTCAGAAGGCGTAGCCATATTCAATTGTTCACACTTCAATATTTCCTCAGGCAGGTGCCTCAGAAAATCATGTATGCCTGTTTCTGGCCAGTGGTGTTCTCCGAAAGTTTCGTAATCGGGGAAAATGTTGATGCAGTCGCCCTTTGTGTCAACTAGCCAGCGTGCGTATTTACTGGCTGTAAGTGGCCACTCGCTCCACCATCTAGCTGAGAACCTGAAGCCGACGTCATCGGTCAACTTGTAGTTACGTAGCAGTATTCTGATTTTCTTGCAATCTTTCGGAGTATAGAGGTAGTTAGGTGATTTCTCTCCAAGTATTTTTTCTACGCCTTCCATGAAAATTCCCTTGTACCCCAAATTATCAATAATTCCGGCGATGGTGTTGTTGTATAGCAGTTCGGTGTTCTCGAAAACGCTGGGCGTAAAGCCGAGTAGACTCTTCACTGTTTGTTTATGCATCTTCACCTGTTCAATAAACTCGTCTTTCTCAGGGTAAAGACTGGCAATAGAATGATGATAAGTCTGGTTCAAAAACTCCACGCAGCTCGTCTCCGCAAGCTGCTTAAAGGTTTCCAACAGGTCTTTTTCGAACATTTCACACTGTTCCAAGAAAACGCCTGATACGCTAAATGAAACCTTAACCCGCCGCTTCTCCTTCTTGTACTCGTCAATCAAGTCGAGCAGTATCTGATTCGAGGGAAAATAGCATTTCATAGCTGCCCGCTTGAAAATTTCTCGGTCCACTTCATTATCAAAATAGTAATCAAACAACTCTTCTTTCTTCAAGCGTTTGAAAACTTTGTTCTCCCAAAACAGGTTCCGCTTCAACCTATGCGGCTGATGAACCTCAAATACAAGCACTACATCCGTCACAGCTTATCTCGCCTCTGGTAATCATATCAGCCATCACGTTTATTTCTAGTTTGCCGTTTACATACGTCAAACTCATTGTAACGTTCAACTTGTGTTTTTATGTCGGAAAATTAATTAAGACAGAACGGGTGATTTACTCGCACAAAATATAGGTGATTTGTAATGGCGATAAAAGTAGGGATTAACGGATTCGGAAGAATCGGTAGACTTCTTTATAGAGCAGCAATCG
>JAFGLT010000099.1 GCA_016927895.1 Candidatus Bathyarchaeota archaeon
ACTTATGAAAAACGGATTCAGATGCAGAATACACATTTCTTATCCTGACCAGCCGCCTAGTTAATTAAACATAAATTGAAGCTACTTACGAATGAAAATCACCAATCAATGGAAACTACCTACAAAAACACAAAAAGTCAATGCTAGAAACATTAACGCACGTTCTTTCACAATCTTCAGGATTTGCATGTGGTTGTGCTGTTACAATCACATTGTTTTAAAAATTGTTAAATACAAACGATAAACAATTAACTAGCATAAGTTCGAATGTAGAAGAGATTACTAGGAGGTGATACTAAACGAATAGGAAAGCATGCATTGTAAGTGTTATATTCTTTCTAGCAGTCTTTGCTGTTTCAACAACAATTACAAAAGCAGAACCTGCAGTGGATTTGATACCAACAACTGGAGAACCAGGCGACCTCGTGGGTGTTGAAGGCACCGATTTTGCTGCGTTATCCTCTGTTGGCATCGGCTTTGGACCAGAAGTAGATGTAACCGGCGAATCACCGACCGTAACAGATAATGGAGAAGGATCAAACCCTCGAATAATTACGGGCTACACAGCTAAGCAACCTATCAAACCAGGCAGCTTCATCTGGACAATCGATTTCGGACAGGCGTCGCCCGTTGAGTATTCTGATAACGGAGATGGAACGCTTGAGAGTAATAGTGGCCCGGGATTTACTGGTACTATCAATTACACAACAGGATATTTCACCCAAAACTCAACAAGCTTTACAAGTTTTCCCGCCACCAATCCCGAAATAGACTACACTACTTATGAGTTTGATGTGACGCCTGTTGGCTTAGCTACAAATAGCTCTGGAGGCTTTTCAGGAGAGATCACTGTGCCCGACATTTGGAATGGAACGGAACCCGTGACGGTGATAGATGACCAAGGACACGTGGCTACCAGTGACTTTACTATCTACGGAAGCGACGTAGTTCCTGAACCCTTAACCATAGGCGCCATAGTGTTGTTATCTTCTGCTGCTTTGGTTATCAGCTTCTACTGGTTGCGAAAACGCTCTTACATTAAAAGTGCACCTTAGTTGAAAACAATCTTTTCTTTCTCATTTTTTGTTCTTTTTCTTGAAGATTATCAATAAACTTATGCTAACAGTAAAAGTGATTGGAAGAACAAGTATGAAAGATGGAAACTCTGGAATCGCGTCAAGGCCAAGGGAATTCATTAACGGGTAGTTGTCTTTGTTGTTTTCGTCTATGATGTACGGCGCATCACCTAGTTCATCATCGTTTTCGTCCAACCCAGAATAGTCATCCCAGTAGTTGCCTATAGTGCCGTTATCCCATGAGACAATATCTGTACCCATGCTCGTTGTATCTGGATAATTGAAGCTCCTTTCTTCCTGGCTTACTTGTTTAGTGTTATTAATGAACAGGTTGCCGAAAACCGTGTTTCCAACTCCGCTGACAACCACATCTCCAGCATTCGGGAAAATCAACAACACAACTCCAACACCATTTTGTGTGAGGCTGTTACCATAGACTGTTGCGTTGCCGCAGCCTTCTGCGAATTTAATTCCCCAACTGTTGTTTATTATCTTGTTGCTATAAACAAAGTGAGGTCCATAATAGTAAAGCTCTACGCCGCCTTTGTTGTCGGAAATCTGGTTTTCGTTGATAGTTATGTTTCTACATATTCCGATGTTTATGCCATACTCGTTTGCACTTATGTTATTTGCAGTGATGACGACGTTTTCTGTGTTGTAGCCTGTTATCCCAGCATTGTTTTTGGTGATGTTGTTCTGTGAAATAAACAGGTCGTTCCTTTGTGACCTGATGCCCTCAGAATTGTTCACGATGTTGTTACCAATTATTTTGCATCCTGAAGGATAGGGTTCAGCATTATAGTTTACTAGTGCGATTGCCACTCTGAAGTTCGCTATGGTGAACCTTGAGATGGCTATGTTTGGGGCTGCAAGGCGAATTGCGATACCATTCTCATCATATGTGCTAGAAGCTCCAAGAATTGTGGTGTTTGCAGGGTCTTCACCAACAAGGGATAAAGTTTTGCTGATGACAATTGTCGTGTTCTCATCCACTTGATAAATTCCGTTCTTCACCAACACTGTATCGCCATCAGCGGCGTTACTAACAGCCTCCTGAATCGTGGAATAATCATCAGGGACAACAATCGTTTGTGATTCTGCTTCAACCTTGGGGAAATTGAACAAAACAGCAGTAAGTATCAATATCATAACGAGTGGCAGCTTGGATTTCAATTTCACCTTTTTCGCCATCAGGTCCCACCATCCTGGATTTAAGGACTAGACATTATTTAGTTCTACTTAAGGAACAAAACGTTCCAGTTCTGGAACAGAGAAAAAGCAGATAGTGAAGACCCCGTTAACTGTAGCGTTTCTTACAAGCAGCAAAATACACGCGGCTGCTCCAACGCGATAGGTAGACAATCTTCGTCTGAAGGCCGTCTGAATTAGACAGGCTTATATGTTTATTTTTCTCTATTACCCAGCCTGAGTTGAGGAAGCGTAAGCATGGTCTGTAAAATTGAAGTTTACGAGAAGCCAGAACTTAACGACCCGGTTTTGATTGAAGGCTTGCCAGGTATTGGTTTCGTAGCGAATATTACAGCGTTACACTTGATTAAAGAGTTGAAGGCAAAGCGTTTTGCGGAGATAGTTTCCGCTTCGTTTCAGGATTTTGCTGTGACAACTGAAGATGGCGGAACTAGTTCGCCGATAAACGAGCTTTATTATTGTAAGCGTGGGGACGATGGTCGCGACTTGATAATCTGGTATGGTAACACTCAGGCGTTGACGACTTCAGGGCAGTACGAGCTTGTGGGCAAAGTGTTGGATTTAGTTCAGGAGTTGGGTTGCCGTTTCGTCATTTCCATCGGGGGTTTCAAGAAGGACGAAGTTCAAAATGTCCCCGGAATTTACACTGCTGCCACGGACATGAAAACTATGAAAGAAGCTTTGGATCTGGGCACAAAAGTAATGGTAGGCCACATATTTGGCATTGCAGGTATCCTCATAGGGTTGGGAAAACTCAGAAATTTGAAAGGCTTCTCGATTTTAGTGGACACATTAGGCATGTATCCAGACGCAAACGCTACACGTCACGCTTTAACCACTGTAGGTAAATACTTGAATCTGGATGTTGACTTGTCGAAGGTTGATGCAACTGCGGACCAGACAAAAAAGTCTCTTGAATCGTTTGGTTTGATTAAGAATGTTGCTGAAGAAAAGAAGAAAGAGGAGCAGCAGATGCGCTGGTTTATCTAGCTTTTACTTTCGCTGATAAACTGGTCATAAACTCTTTGTACACGCTCGGCAGCTGGGCCTGAACCTTCCATAACACCTTGTTCAGTTAATTTTACTTTGTCCATGACCCAAATGAAACCTTTATCCTCGTAAAGCTTAACCATTGTTGGAAACACTTTTTCGAGGCGTGTTGCTAAAGCTTTCAAGTCAAAGGGTTTCTCTGTACTTGATATTTGGGCAATGACGTTACCAGTTAAGAAAACTCTGTGGGATGCTTTCCCAGTTTCATCCTTTGCTTCAGCTATGCAAAGACTTAAACTGTCAGGATTTATGCCGACGAGTGTACCAGTAAAAGTCTTCCCAGTGGTGGTTGCAACAATAACCGTCTTATCAACCAGCGCCGCAACTTCAGTGAAGAACTTTCTCTGCGCTATAGACAACTTTTAACCTCCATTAACTTACCGAATTACACTACAACTATATATCTTTGATTTTCCCACAAACACAAAATTGCACCCTTCCGACCCTCACTCTAAAGCATTTTCACCTCCAAACCAAAACACGCCGAAAAAACTACAGCAACTTGCATAGAAGCGGCTCACAGCTCAGCCGAAGCCGCTTAGGTAGACCTCCCCTCCTCGTTTTCTGTATAAATCCCCTATTAGAATCCTAATAGGCTCCAAATGCTGGTTTATCAAGAAATTGGGTGCAAATCAGAGTTTGTTACCGCATCGATTGCAAAATGCAGCATCAGGGGGGTTTTCTGCTCCGCAGTTAGGGCAATAGCATGTTTGTCCAGTGGCAGGTGATTTTAGATGTGGCTGGCCTGTTGGGGGCTTTATGGAGAAAAAGGCTTTGGCTGAGAATACCCACGCTAAGCTGTTTATCGTTATGGCTGCGAAGGGTACAGCTAGTATAGCAGCGGTGGCGGATATTGAAGCCGATAGAAACAGCAAAGCCCCGACACTTGCGAGAATTAGTGACAGCACACTGCCCGCCACAAGCGCCAAACCTGCGGTTCTGAACAAGCGCACATCTGACTTGACGGCGAGCATGTTGAACGCCCGCATCATAAACAATGCTTGAACTAGGCCACCTATAGAAAAGAAGGGTATAGCTGGCACTGCGTAGGCCAGGATAGATTCGAAGTTAATTTGGGATGGAACAGGGTTAAAAGTGGAGACTATGTTGCTCCAGTTCATGAACATGATAACGAGCATTAAGATGGCAGCCACCACGCTTACAACTATGCTTGAAAGAACTCCGTAAAGTGCGTTATCAAAGATGCTTGGGGTCTTGTAGATGCCAGCAAAGCGTCGCATAGCAACCATGAAAAGAATTATTCCCGCCAACCCTGCTAAACCTAAAATCGACGAGAACGGAGATGCTAAGGGTCCACTATTCAGGTACTCATCAAAAAGCATGGGAAGAACCAAAAGCGGACCAAATGCGCTCACCACGATTAACGCTGCGCCTATGCCGCCGAGTATCCTATTTGACTCAACAGTCATAAACTGTTGCACCTGCATCATTATTAGCGGAAGTTCAGGGGATAAACTTTTTGCCAGCGGCTGCCGAGCGGTTGTGACTGTGCTAGTACAACAAAAAAGAGTTAAATTGTGAAGACGCCTTTTAAACGTTGGGCTTTTGACATGGAACAAATGGAAATTTCACCTGAAGAGATTAAAAAGCAGGAAGAAATCGTAAACTCTATGTGCATCTGCAAAAATTGCCCTACATACAAGGATTATGGAAAAGAAGATGACTACATAGCGTATTGTTTCCCAACGCATGGAAAAAGCAAGAATTTAGCAGAGCACGGCTGCATATGCGGAACGTGCCCAGTGTATGAGAAAATGAATTTCGTTACAGCTTATTACTGCACTCGAGACGTCGAAATGAAGCAGAAAACGGCTATTGCGGAAGCAGAGTGGAAGGGCCGCAGCGTCTGGGACTACCTCAGAGGAAAGAAAACGTGAACACAGAGCGTTCCAGCCCCTCTTTTTTTAACCAACATCGGTCAGACACAGAAGAGGGTAAACGGCACGTGAAGCTATTGCTTGTATTTTAAGATTATATCGCCTACCTTGACGCCTAAATCTGATGCAATTACAGGGCATTTAGCCATCAGTAAGAAGAACAAGCCGTTATGTTCGCTTAAGCCTTCGTAGTTGCCTTGCCCTTTCGAAATAACAAGGTCATGGCTCTTTATCAGGCTTTTCACTTTTTGAGAGTTGCGCTCAGGTCCTGTTCCCGCCTCACCGTTACTAATTTTTAAGAATTCCGTGTTCGGCAGGTCGCAGAGACCCATGTAGACTGCATCTTCAAGAGTTGCATCGTTTATTATTGGTCCACCTTTTACGACGAAGCGTATTTCTTTAAATTTTTTAGTTTGGAGGATAGTTTCTATGAGGAGCTTGTCAAAGCCTATCTCGCCAGCGTTGTCGGTGAAAAACAAAAGGGTTTCAGCATCGCGGATTTTTTCTTTAAGCCGCGCATAATCGTCGATAGAGAACTTTTTTTTCAAGACTTCCCTAATGGTGTTTTCCAAGTTAAAGTTTTGCAGCGGTCCAAAGTCAATGATGTTTCCGGCTATTGATAGTCTAACCGCTGTTCTAAGGGGGTCACTGCTATCTCCAACTTGCTTTTTGAGCGCTGGATACATTTTCAAAACTGAATCATTGCTTTCCTTCTTAACTTGCTTGTAGGGGTCATTTTCTTTTGTAAGACGCTTCACTATCCGATGAACTTCATGAGCTAATTCTGGCGGAGTTGCGTCCCAATTTGACTCCAGAAGCTTCTTCGCGACTTCTCTTAAAACCTTCTGATGAAGTTCCTCATCGTCGCTTATGAAGCGCACAGCCTGCAAAGCTTGCCTCTGGAAACACGGAATACAATCAAGGTTTAACTTCATTTTTTGCAGCTCATTCGGATACTAAGTGAAACAGCAATTTAATTATCTTTCATAGGAGTTAATCAATAATTCAGGTTATAAGAAGCGCAAACTAAGTTTAAAGTGTGAACAGAAATGGTAGAGTCAACAGAAAAAATAGTTCTGAAGCCTATTGGAGTTGTCCACACAAACGCTTCCGACAAACAGGTAAAAGAAGAACACAGGAAAATTGAAGCAACTGTGGAGGTATTTCCCAAGTTTAAAGAAGCGCTACAAGGTCTGGACGGATATTCACACCTTTTCATCATGTCCTACCTGCACAAGTTGAGACCTGAACAGATTGGCCCGCTAAAAGTAAAGCCGAGAAGAGCAACAAAAAGAGGTTTCAAGCTTGAAGAGCTTCCTACCTTAGGAGTCTTTGCGTTAGATTCCCCGACGCGTCCGAACCCGATTGGACTCACTCTTGTACGGTTGCTCAAAAGACAGGACGGGAGGCTTTTTATTTCAGGAATTGACCTTTTTGACGGCACGCCAGTCATTGACATTAAAGCGTATCAACCAGATTACGAAGCAAAAAAATATTCTATGCCTGAATGGTACCTCAAAATCATGAGCAAAAACGGGCATGTCTAACGAAAAGACTATAACTGGTTATGCATGGTTAGACCTAAAAATCTAAAAATTATGCAGATAATAATTAACCCGTCAAAGTATAAAGTGATAGAAAATGAGTAAGGGAAGAGGTTTTGGAAGAGGAAGGGGCGGAGAAAGACAGCAGATTGGCGGTCCAGCTTCCTGTAAATGTCCTAAGTGTGGATATACAATTCCGCATACTCGCGGAACACCATGCACTAGTATGATTTGCCCCAAATGTGGTATAAGCTTAGTGGATTCAGATTAACCGTCCGCTCACTATTCGCTTGCCTGTTTAATTGAAATCGCTCAGATAGTCTGCTATGATTTCTTGTTTTGTGTGCGCAACGCGTTTTTAATAGCAGCCCCTGCATTGGTGCCTGGCTTTTCTTGTATGTAGATTATGTTATGTTGCTGTAGGATTTCAGACGCTCCAATTCCGAGTTCGTTGGCAATCACCACTTTCACGCCGTCATCAATTAATGTTTTAATTGCGATGGGTCCAGCTCCATGGGAATAGGATAAGGCAGGGTTCTCCAGTACTTTTACGCTGATAATTTTTTCGTCGTCAACGTCAACTATAGTGAATGTTTTAGCTCTACCGAAAACATTTGATACAGCATCATCTATGCCGTTCTTTCCGTCCGTTGCAACGGCTATCCTGAGTTTCACCATTAACCTTTCACCCTTCACTGAGTTTAATTATCTAATGAGATACGAATTTAAGTTTCTGTTTGCGGCTTTTTATTTTCGAGTTTTGCTTTTAAGTCTTCGATTCGGCCTTTGATGTCATTCATTTCTTTTTCAAGGTCTGCTTTCTCTGCGACCAAGTCTTTGTGATAGTTTTCTAAGGCTGTTACTTCTTGTTCTGGAGCCTGCTGTTGTGTTATTGGCTGGTATGCTGGTGGGTAAGCGGGTTGAACAATTGCTGGTGGCGGGTAAACGTACCAGCCTCTGCCGTAGCCTCTACCCCATCCTCTGCCGAAACCTCTGCCCCAGCCTCGTCCGAAGCCTCTGCCGTATCCGCGTCTTGGGTTCATGTATCCGGGGACTGAGTAGCCTGCGCAGTAGCCTGCTGCTCTCCCCGTCATGGGTCCTGCGCCGTATGGTCCTGTTTTGTCTCCTCTTGGCATTTTTTTGTTTCACCTCTATTTTGTGTTTATGCACAATTTACATTTATTAGATAATGCACAAAAATATATAAGTATTACGCC
>JAFGLT010000100.1 GCA_016927895.1 Candidatus Bathyarchaeota archaeon
TCAAAGAGTTTAGCCAATTCTGTCTCTGCACAACTTTTCAGTTTTTTTACCTTTAAGCCCATTTTTTCAAAATGTTTACACGCGGCTTCTGCTGCTTTCTTTTCGGCTCCGCCAACGTATTTTATGTATCGTTTAATCTCCCACTTCATGTGCTCGGGGCTTTCATGTACTCCACGAACTGGTGAATTAGCAACAAGACAAGTGCAGTTCTGTTGAGCCTTCTTTGTAGTTCCTGGATGAACCGTGCTGTTGATAATAACCAAATTTGGTTTGAACTTTTTTGCGTAACCGGAGACGGCGGCTACGAAGCTATTTTGGTCTTTACATGGAAGACAGATGTGCATCGTGTCTACTCTATCTGGAATTTCACTCGGGTCTTGGCGAGTTGCACGCATTTTTGCGCCATCTAAATCTAACCCGTAAACACTAAAACCGTCTTTTTCCTTCAAAAGATCGAATAAAGCGCGGCCAATTTCACCTAAACCTACCACAAGGACTGTTTCCGTCGTCAAATCTACCGTATCCCCTAACAGAAAAAATAAGTAGATTTTTACATTCTTATTAAGATATTGGCACTTTTAACAAGCGACTGATTACCGCTGAACTTCGGCAGACCATTTTCTATAGGACTAAATTACGTCCAGAAGTTCTTGCAGACTAAAAATTACTTTGTTACACTTCTGAGCGAGTGCGTTTTCCCCTGTTAGACCGCATGTAACGCCAACTGTGAACGAGTTCATTTTAGAACCTGCTTCTACCTCATTCAACGAATCCCCGACCATGCAGCACTCGTCTGTTTTAACTTTTAATTCTCTGCAAATTTTTTTTGCATAATCAAACTTCAGTTCTGAGTGATTTCTGCCGCTTCTAGGCTCTATTAGAACGATTTTCTCAAAAAATTTCGTCAAACCAGCGTTTTCCATTTGTTGCAATGTTGCTTCTTTATAGTCTCTCAATGTTAAAATTGCCATTTTAACTCCTTTCTGTTTCAGAGTTTCTAAAGTCTTGCAGGTATCCTCAAATGGCTTATCTAAATCAAGGTACTCTATGCTGTGAAGAAGTCTGTATCTTTCTTTTTCAATTTTTTTTATTTTTTTCTCTCTGTCTTCGGTGTCCGCTGGAATGAAAGTGCTTATTATTTCCATTCCAGAGAGGTTTTGCTTTTTAAGTTGCATTACTTCCGGTTTTGAAGAGCAATTGAAACCAGCTTTTTTAAGAGCATTTTTGACGCTGCGGTAATACCTCTCAGAAACATCCAACAATGTTCCATCCAGGTCGAATATAACAAGTTTTATCATTATTCAACCGTCTTCAAATCTATGAAACCGTGTTTAATTTTCTCATGGTTTAATTAGTATTTTAAATGATCTCTCTTCAGGTAGCGGGTCTGAATACTCGGTGTCTACGTTTTCCAAGATGTCGCTCCATGGGTTTGCTCTTCTTTTCGTAGCTATTCCCACCATTTCTTCAAGTTTGTCTAACCCTGTTATGTGTGAAATCTGGTCTTTCGTATTTATTCTTCCGTTAAACACTAAATCCGCTGCGTCTAAATGCCGTAAATAGGAAGATGAGTATGACCCTATCACTCTAAGCTCTTTACCGTATATCCCGTCGACTATTTTTTGACCCAAGCATTTTTCTTCTTCAGTCAACGAGTATTCGCTGCCAAACTCTGAAAAAAATACTATGGTGCCGCCAGGACGAGCATATTTTAATGCTTGAATTACAGCTGCTGGCTCCTCTACTGCTACTATTGACGTGTCTACGCCTCTTCCGTTTGCAATTTCTTTTATTTTCGTAACGGAATCTTCTTTGGCAGCATTAACTGCATAGATAGCCCCGAAAGACTTCACTGCTTTTTTTAACCTGTAATCTGTGAGGTCTACGCCTATGACTCTGGCGCCGCTGAAAGTTGCCAGCTGATCCAGCGTTAAGCCTATCGGCCCTTGGCCAATAACTGCTACCGTGTCTCCTATGGAAATTTCTGCTTTATCTATTCCTTTCAAGCAACAGTTTGTTGGCTCCATGAAAACAGCGGTCTCATAATCAACCTTGTCTGGTATATTTACCATCCCTTTCTCTACAACCAGCTTGGGAATTTTGACGAACTCGGCGAAGCCGCCGCCGCTGGGTTTTCCTACGCTAGAGGCTGTGTCAACTGTCTTGTAAGTTTCACAATGTGAAAACTGTAAACTATCACAGTAATAGCAGTTATTACATGGCACGTGATGGTAGACTGCTACTCGGTCGCCTTCCTTCCAGCCCTCGACGTATTTGCCAACTTGGTGAATTTCGCCTACAATTTCATGGCCAAAAACTCTGGGCGGGTCCAAATTCCCTTTCGTACCAAGGGTTTGACCGCGCATTTTTTTAACATCTGTTTTGCATAAACCACAATATTTTACAGCAACCAAACATTCAAAATCATTGATTTCTGGCGTGGGCACTTCTTCTACTCTTAAGTCGCCCTTTCCGTACCATACTGCGGCTTCCATACCCGCTATATACTAAATAGTCAACAAAAGGTTTTCGCTCATAAAACAGCCATACGCTTTTTTGGTGAGCGCTCTCTTCAGGCATCAAAAAGTTTGTGAAAGAAAACTTGATTTGAGTTTTTCAGATGTGGTCATCAAAACGAAACGCTGAGCTGCCTCTGTGTCGAAGCTACTCAACAACCACGTACTGGTTTTTCTCTCTGTCAGCAATTAATTCTTTTAATTTGGTTTCTTGCAGAGTTATTGGTTTGCTGTCTAGGCTTCTTATCAAAATCGTTCCTTCCGGAGTTTTCTGGTTCAAGATGTTTTCTGGCACTTTTTCGTTGTAAGCTATTTTAAGGTAAATGTAAGGCATCAGATTTTTTGCGGTGTAGAAAAAGTGTAGCGACGATGTTAGAAACCTGCCTGGGTTAATTTCAGTCACCATAAAGTTCCCGTTTTTATCCGCTTTTAAATCTACGGAAAATACCCCGTGTGGTTTAGGGTCTACAGCACGTACCGCGTCTTCCGCTATTTTGTTTACGTCTTTTTTATTCACTGATTTTGCAATAGCTGTGGTTCCTGTTATTCCGCTTGGGCTAGCACGTGACAGCATGTACTCTAATCTTTCTTTTGTTTGACAGGCAATCAGGTCTCCGTCTTTAAAGATGGCATCCCAGCCACAGTTGGCGCCTGGTAAATACTCGCTTGCTATGAAGTTTCCCCATCCGCTCCAGTAGTCTATCCAGTTTTCTGCGTGTTCGAATTTTTGAACTAGAAGGCTGCCCCTGCCGCCTGCTCCTTTTATCGCTCTGACCCAGAGGGGTGGCTTTATTGTATCAAACGCCTCTTTCAGGTCTTCTTTATTTCCAATGAAGATTGTTCGGCCTGTTGGCACACTTTTCTCCTGCCATATCCTGTTCGATTCAAGTTTATTTTGGCAGATGTTGATTGTTACTTTTGAAGGCAAAAACATGGGACACTTTATTTTTTGCCGGTTCTCCGATAGAACTCCTACCTCTACATCTGGTTGCACATGAAGAAAACCCAAATCATACTTTTCTATTATCTCATTCAACACATCCACGTATGAAGGTGATTTTGCAGGTGGCGCCAAGATTTTCACGTCTGTCTCACTGTTGAAAACAAATTTTTCGTTACATTCCGTCCCGACAGTGAACATTTTTTCTGGCGCTATTTTCAAGCATCGAGTGAATCCTATGCTTGCTGAGCCGCCTGCGCCTGTAACCAAAACTCTTTTCATGTTCCAACCTTACAAAAAGATTTAGCTGAATGTATAAAAGCCTATTGCACAACCGCAGAGCACGTTATGTATGTTGACTTCTCTGGTTTTAAACATGTGGTCGCCGCGTTCATAGCCTAAACGGGTTTCAAGCTGGACAGTTTACATTTCTCCCACGTTTGCAGTTGCTGGTCAATTGGAAACTCCGTTTAAACTATTTAAACAATGAAGTTCAAAAGGGATGTTGCATCACAGCTGAAAGCTGGAGAGGCGTAATGATTGGCGTTCACTTTGGTGGACCTTGAAGTTAGGCTAAAACAGGGTAAAGGTGGAAGTTAACGTGAGGATTTGGTATGACGCGGGCACCGGTAAGCAAACTCGTTACGGTGTAGCGTTAGCAAAGCACTTTAGGAAAGCTGGTCATGAAGTAGTGTTCACTACGCGGGAGCACCCTGACACTCTGGCTTTAGCGCGCATCCTCGGCGAAGACCCAATTGTTGCTGGAAAATATTCTCCTGAAACGCTTTCTTCAAGACTTGAAGCGAGTTCAAAGCGAATCATCCAGTTTTCTAGGTTGTTCCGTGATAATCCTCCAGATGTGGCGATTTCTCATCAGTCTGTTGAGCTTTGTCGCGCCGCGTTCGGCTTGGGAATTTCCATAATCTCAACCGCGGATACGCCACATGCTAAAGCCGTAAATAAGCTTACCTTACCCTTAGCCGATGCCCTTGTTGTCTCAGAAGCACTGCCGAACCAGTTTCTGAAAACGTATTGTTCAGGTAGCATAGTTCGGTTTAAGGGTGTAGATGAGGTTGCATGGATTAAAGATATGAAGCCGCCGAAACGCTCGGGCTCCAAGAAGCCGCTTATAGTTGTCCGAGAGGTAGAAGCCAAAGCTGCTTACGCACTTGAAACAGCTAACCACGCATTGCAAATGGCTAAGAAACTTGGGTCTCTTGGAAATGTACTTCTCCTCAAACGTTATAGTGGGAAAGGAGAATTTGTGGATTCTGCGCGTGTAGTTGCAAACGCGGACTTGGTTGTGAGTGCAGGTGGAACTATAGCGAGAGAGGCTGCTCTTCAAGGGGTTCCAAGCATAATCACATCCGAGCTTGGCAGAACATACGTGAACACCTACTTGGCGCGCAAGGGGTTCCCCATTTTCATGTGCAATCCGCGAGACGTGCTGAAATTAGCTGAAAAACACTTGGGAAAAAATGTTGACGTGACGGCTAAGCTTGCGCAGTTTGATAACCCCGTTGAAACCATCGAAAAAGCTGTAATGCAAGTAAAATCGGCGCCGAAAGCTTAACAGATAAGAGTTTTGAAAACGAAAAATTAA
>JAFGLT010000015.1 GCA_016927895.1 Candidatus Bathyarchaeota archaeon
CCAGCGCCTTGCTCATGAGTTTCAGTTTCAGTTACCCCCATCGAAATGTCTGGGGACTGCTCCTCGATGGAAACTAGGATACCGCAGGTTTCCCAGTCAAGACCGTCTTTGGCGTTGTCAAACCCGATTTCCTTCAGTGTTTTCCGAACAACTTTAGGTATGGACACGTGACAGGAAGTGGTGATTTGCCCCGTGACTACAAGATTTCCCTGCATAACTAGCGTTTCGCAGTCAACCCTTGCCTTCGGGTCTTTGGCTAAGATTGCGTCTACAACGCTGTCTGAAACTTGGTCTGCAACTTTGTCTGGGTGGCCTTCACCTACAGATTCTGAAGTGAACAAGTATTTTCCGGTTTTTTTCATAGGAACCGCCAATTAACTCTGTAATGAAGTTTTAAATAAACCGCGTTTTCTTAAAAGGCTTTCTAAAATGTTACCCCGAAATATACAAGCTATCGCGCAGCTTGTTGCTTCTGCAAAAGCCATTTTAACTCTTAACGCCGAAGAAACTCCAGAGGATAATCAATGAAAAAGTTTATATGCGCTGAAAACGCGCCTGACCCTCTAGTTCCGTACAGTCAAGCCCTAAAAGTGGACAAGTTCCTATTTGTTTCAGGTCAAGTGACAATAGACCCAAAAGAAGCCAGAATCGTTGCAGGCAGCATCAGAGAGCAAACCGTCAGGGTCATGGAGGACATCAAGGCAATACTGCACGCCGCAGGCTACAGTTTAAGCAATGTTGTCCAATCCAACGTGTACCTCTCGTCAATGAAGCTGTTCAGCGAATTCAAATACGAATATGCGAAGTATTTTTGAAAAGGTTTTTCCTGCCCGAGTCACAGTTGGAATAGAACTGATGGCTGGTGCTCTTATGGAAATCTCAGTGGTAGCCTACAAAGAGTGACAAAATAGAGCAACGAGCTTAGAAGCGGCTTTCAGGTGTTTCCTAAGTGATAAATTATAATAATTAGCCGCTTTAAATAGAATGTGTGGCGCTCGTTATGACTTCCCCCTTCAAAAGACTGATTGAAAACCTTGTTAGCCCGAAAGGCCCAGGACCATCCACTACATTTTCCATGTTTCACATATTCTATGCTTTAGAGCTTATGGCTAAGAAGCCAATCGGCCGTAACAAGTTGGCTGAGAAACTGAACGTTGGAGAAGGTGCAATTCGCACGATAATTAACCACCTTAAAGATTCTGGTTTGATTGTAACCTCAAAAGCGGGGTGTGTCCTCACAGACAAGGGAGCAAAAGTCTGGAATAACTTCGTGGCTGTTTTTCCAAAACGTGCTGAAATCGGAAAAACCGCTTTGACAACTTCAGAGTATAGTTACGCTTTTTTAGTTAAGGACAAGGGGGACAAGGTTAAATCTGGCATAGACCAGCGAGATGCTGCCATAATGGGTGGAGCAAGACGTGCTCTTGTCATAGTTTTCAAGAACGGTCACCTTATGATAGATTCGATAAGTGATAGTTTGGAAAAAGATTTTCCAGAAGCTGCGGCTGCGATTCTCAGAGACCTTGAGCCCAAAGATAACGACGTGATAATAATAGCTGGTGCGGATAAGCCGCTGAAAGCGAGGCGTGGAGCTTTCGCCGCAAGCTGGGTTCTTATAGGTAATGACAAGAAAACGTAGCGTGCTTGTGTACGTAGGCGTTTAATATGTGTATTTGTCTCCTCCAGTTAGGATTCGCTCCAAAGTTGTGTTAAAGTTCGTTAACCCTTGGTTTGTTTTGGCTGAAACCGGGATTAGCAAGGATTTTATGCCAAGCGCGTTGATTGCGCGCATCATGTTTCGGCTGAAAAGACGTTTTGTACCTTTCAGTTTCTCCTCGATTGAATCTTCTAAGGCTCTTGGGTTAGCCGCCCAGTCCGTGATTGTTTCAACTTGGCTTTCTGGGAGCAAATCACATTTTGAAAGCAGGTGAATTTGCGGTTGGAAGAAGCGGTTGTAAACAGCAGCTGAAAGAAACATATTCGAAACGTAGTTAAGCGGGTTGATGGAGAAAACTGCGTCGAACATGTAAACTAGGGCTTTAGGTTCTTTCGTAAGCTCGTTCACTATGTACGGTCCGCTGGCTCTGAACGCGAACAGCTCCATTTGCCCTGGCGTATCCACCAAAACGACATCTGCGTTTGCGGCTTCAACGTCTCCTGCGATGTTGTCAATTTCGTCGGCTATAAGGTCAGCAGCCAAGATTAAGGCTCCATTTGGTCCCAAACTATATTTCTCCATTAAATTGCCAACATCAACATAGTTCCGTACGTCCACATCAGGCGAATACGGCAGCTTTAAAGCCCCGGGGTCCAAGTTAACGACGGCTACGTCTTGTTTTGACATTTTCAGCCATTCGCTTAAGGCTGCTGTTAACAGGGACTTGCCTGAGCCTGCGGTTCCGATTATAAACGCGAGAGGCATTTTTACTTCTCCTTCACGTGCGGTTTGTATCTGTTTGAATGTAATAACTTTTCTGTTACCAAAGATTCGGCGAAAATCGGCGGGCTGTTCTATTCTCTGGACAGTCTGTTCTAAAGCTTAGAATTAAATCAACTGAACCCCTTTCTATTCGCGATTTCGAAGTTAAAAATTTGAAGGCTTGATAGATTTGAGCAGAGGGAAACTTGCTTTGGCGTTAGTGGTCATTTGTGCTGCTTTGATAGCAGTAGCGACGCTTTACGCGTTAATCACGGTAATTTTTGCGGAGATTAACCCAGTGGCTGCCGTAGCAGCCATAACCGTAGCCGTCGCCGGACTTTTATGGTTCAGAAAAGAAGTCCGTTTCAGCAAGTAACAATTACGCCTATGCGACCTCAAAGCGCTTGAAAATTTAGGGGCAACGCCCGTTTCACCATGGTTGTGGTTCACGCGGTTCTAAGTATTGTTGCTGTCCGTGTTTTGCGACAAGCATTGCGACGACGCCTATGATTACTGCTATGACCGCGACGCCTATTAGTGCAGTTAAGAATAAGGGTAGCACGGTGGCGTTTTTAGCTGTGCTCATTGCACCCGTGTACAATTCGTTTCCGGACCAGCCCGCGCGGATCGAGTGGGAGCCTGCGACATCAGCTGACCAAACGTATTCGAAGCTTCCATCTCGTTGCGTTGTCGTTGTGCCTATTACTGCCCATGTTGCACTGTTGAGTTTTGCGTAGAGTGTTATGCTTTCGTTAGGCATTTCGGGGGCGAGTTGACCATTGATTATTATTGCACTGTTTTGGATGGAGATTATTGGTGAAACCTCCAGCGAGAGGGCGCTTGGCTCCATTGATGAGAAGCTTGCGGAGACTTGCCCGGGCGCCATTTGCTCAGCGTCTTCAAGGGTGATTACTTCGGCTGAGACTTCTTTCAAGTCTGGTGGACACTCGCCGACTCTCCAGCCGTCTCTCCAGTTTCCGCCTGTGCACTCTGCAACATAGTATCGTGTATCGTCATTTGTTACGTAGTAAACGCTGTCTCTGCAGTCTTCTGGGGCGGTGGAGAGATGTACTCCGATGTTCATGTGGCTTTGCTCTTCGTAATACAGGAGCACCACGTCTAAGCCGCCGGCGCTTATTATTGAGGCGGTGATGAAGGAGAAAAGGTCGCAGTCGCCTTGCTCATCCGCCATTGTTTCAACTGGATATTTTCCGGGTGTGGTTTCTTCGTAGGTTATTTGGTGTGCAATCATGAGGGCTCCATTGGTGAAGTCTTCTTGACTGTCGTAGATTTCCCAGAGTCTATCAGCTATGGGTTGCAGGGCGTATGGTGTTACAAAGCTTGAAAATTGGCTGGTTGAGGTTATTCTGTGGGTTTTTTCTTCGTAGTATTCGTGGAGGTTTTCAGGGATTACTACGTTGAGCTGGTAGGTTACGTTGCCTTCTAGGTTGTTTAGGAGTTGGTATGTGCGTGTGCAGTCTTGTGCTTTGCTTAGCGCGATTGTGGAGAATAGGATTAGTGTTGTTGCGAGTAGTATTGCTGTTTTTGTCACCCTAGGCTTCATGCTGTATCGAATATTAATACTTACGACACCTTATTAGGTGTTGCGTACAAAAAATTACTACACAAAATACCTAACCCAAATCATCCGAAAATAATCTTACCGCCAGCTTTCCCAACCAAACCAGAAAGCTGTGCCACCGCCCTCCGCAATTTTCCCTCAGCAATTTCCCCCCTATCCGTCAAAATAGACAAATGAACCTCAATACGCGGCCTACTTTCCCTACCTTTCGGATGCGACTTCACATAAACACCCACATTGTCCCGCATCACCCTATCTATAAGCGGCGCCAAACTCGACTCCATAACACCCTCAACATAAACGCTCTCCTCATAAAAACCACTTCCACTTGACACCTGCTTAAACAGCGAAGCCACGTTTTCTTTGAAAATAGCTTCCATTTCCGAAGGAACACCAGGCAACGCAATCAAAATTGTCCCCTCCAAATCCACTCGAACACCAGGCGCAGTTCCAACAGGGTTCGGAATCGCCTTAGCTTTCTCCGGGAACTTCGCCATCTTAACTCGCGCTTGCGTCAACTCAACCGGCGCAGCTCCTTTTTCCCTCGCGTATGCCTCGTATTTTTCCCTAACCATCTTCAGCGCTTCCGCGTTGACCGCAACCTTACGATTCAAAGCTTCTGCTACGCCTTCTAACGTTTTATCGTCAAAAGTCGGTCCTAACCCGCCAGTGGTGACTATGAACTGCGTTTTGCGCCCAAGCGCTTCGCGAACGGCTTCTGCGATTTCTTGTACGTCGTCAGCTACAACTGTAACGCGTTTAACGGTTAAGCCCAGAGCTGTAGCTTGCTTAGCTATCCACTGCGCGTTCGTATTCAACGTTTTACCAATCAAAAGTTCGTTGCCTACGCAGAGTATCTCCATGTCTCCAGCCATAATTATCCTCTTTCAGGCAGGCTTAACTGAAAGAACAATGAGCACTTTACTCCTTATACTGTTTGCTAACCAACCGCACAAAAGAATAGGGGTGCGCGGCTACTTTTTCTTGCTAAGCCACCATTTCAAGTATTCTTTTCGTTCTTTCTGCCGCTCTTCTTCAGCCGTTTCAAAGTTAGGTCTAAGCTTCTCTCGTAGCTCCCAAAGTTCCTGTTGCGTCACTGACAAGCCGCAGCTTTTACAGATATAATGCTTAGTGGCTATCGCGTATTGCATGTCTCCACCGCATTCCGGACAATATCGCATTATTGTTTCACTGAAGAAAATAAGCACAAATCGAGAAATATTAGTCTTCGCTTACGTTAAGGCAAAATTATCGTGTCAAACGTGGGCGTAGACGCGGTCAGATGTGTACCTTCCTGATTCCATTTCCTCTTCTATCTCTCGTAGCAGCAGTATACGCTTGAATGTTGGCGGGTGCGTGGCGAACCAGCTGTTCATTGTCACCCACGTAGACTTGGATTCCCTCTCCATGGCTAACTCCAATTCACGCTCATCCAGCACTCCATCATGATCAAGATCGTAGTCTGTCTTACT
The DNA here is from genome assembly GCA_016927895.1 of Candidatus Bathyarchaeota archaeon. GTDB lineage: Archaea > Thermoproteota > Bathyarchaeia > Bathyarchaeales > Bathycorpusculaceae > SG8-32-3. The sequence continues at coordinate 5,474 of JAFGLT010000015.1, forward strand.
TTCCATGATTTTGTGAATCTCCTGCTTTGCCTGCGCTGGGTCTCCTATGTAGAAAGCTCGGGCGCCTTCGGGAGCTTTAGGCGAAATTGATAGGCCATAAGTGATTTTGGCGAGGCCGCTTTCTAGGCTTCGCGGCGAACCCGTCAAGTAAGCTGAATAAGCGTCTGCGTAATGCTCGCGGAGTCTGCTGAGCCGCATAACACTGAGGAAAGTAATCATATACACCGCAAACGAGACGGCACCGATGGCTAACAGCGCTACTCCTGCGTTTTTTTCCTTGTTTCTGCCCCTCGAACGGGAACTATACACTCCCGCCCTCAGCGCAACCTGGGCAATCATGTAAGCTATCAACGGTAACGCTGAAAGCACCGTCATGACAATGAAATCCCTGTGTTTGATATGGCCCAACTCATGCGCTATCACGGCTCGCGTTTCGTCCTTATTCAAGCTCCTCAGCAAGCCTTCGTGTACGGCAAGCGTCGCGCTTTTTGAGGATGTGCCGAAAACAAATGCGTTCGGTGTGTTGTCTGGCACCACCGCTAGCTTGGGCATGGGTATTCCACTTTTGTCTGCTAGTTCCTTGACGTTTGATTCAAGCCACGGGTTTTCGCCTAGCTTCAGATAATGCAGTCGCGAAGTAGCTGCTACAATCGCTGGTCCTATGAGGTACTGAAACAGTATGAAGAGTCCTACGCCGCCCAAAGTGAGAAGTAGCCCTATCCACAAGTCAAACCCGAAAACAAAATACTGAAGGAGAAATATGACTCCGATCACGAATAAACCGAATATGAACGATGCTATGAATATGCTGGTTCCCATTGCAAACTTGAGTTCAGATAGCCTAGCCAATCGTACGCAGCTCCTATACTGGAGTTGTCCACTGAATATGGAATTAAGTCTTTCTAAAAGAAAACGGCTTGCTCATGCTGGTGGCGGCTGTTTGTAGCTGGAAAATAAGGGGAGAAGAGGGTTTAAATGGGGTAGGCTCCGCATATTTTGCAGAACTGGATTTTTGTTTTAATGTAGCTTTTGCAGTAGGGGCATTGGATTCCGCCGTTGTCTGGGTAGACGTCTTTTGGTTTTCCGAAGATTTTCCTGAAGTGCTCGTAGTATAGCAGTTGCTCCTTGTCTTGTATTTTGACGTCGTCTTCTGCGAGTATCTTTTGTTTTTTCTCTTTGAACTCGGCGTCTGTGATCATGTCGTTGAAGTAGGTGCGCAGGACTTCGGTGCCTGTGCCCGCCTCGAGGGGCGCTTTAGGTCGCCAGATGACGTCTTTGGGGATTATGTCTTCGTATGCTTTGCGCATTATCCATTTGCCGTATTTCACTCCTTCGCGCATGTTGATTTTGAGTTTGATGGGTAGTTTTTTCGCCCAGTCCATGAATTCAGGGTCTAAGTAGGGTGCTTTTATGGTCATGCCGAGAGATTCTGCCATGGGTTTGGATGAGAAACCCATTTCCGCCCACATTTCCTTCTGTTTCTGCGCGAATTCCTCTTCGGAGAGGTGGAACTGCCATGGGTACCCGAAAAGCTCGTCTAACGCGTCGCCCGTAAAAACGCTCTTGTAGCCTTTTTCTTTGAGGAGTGTTAAGCCTATGTAAACGGGCATGCTGTTTCTTATTTCCATGGGGTCAAACTTTTTGAGGGCTTTTACGACTTTTGGGGCGTTGCTGAGGACTTCTTCTTTGCCGAAAAACTTGGTTTCATGATTAAGCTTAAAGAAAGCCACCATTTTTTTGACGTATTCGGTGTCTTTTGGGTTTCCACCTGTGAAGTGCATGGTTAAACAGGGCAGTTCCGGCTTGTACTTTATGGCTTCGGCTATTATGATTTGGGTGTCTGTTCCAGCTGAAAACAGCATGGAGTCGCCCATGTTTTTTTGTACAACATTGTTAACTAAGGTTCTAACTTCGGGCAAAAGCTTCTCGTATTCTTGTGGATTTAATGTCACGTTTTTCCCTCGCGATTAACATTGTTTGCCGCCTCGAGGTATTTAAATCTATCCGTATGCATATAAAAGCCCAGAAAATGTAAACATATGTGTGAAAACCAGCGCGAATATTGAACATGCATCCCAAAGAAACACGATGCAGCCAACCCCATGTCAAGCAGTTAAGTTTAAAAGTTTTCAGGTTCCGTTCTTACTGAAGAACCACACGCGAACAACAAAACGCGTTACAGGTGAAAAAAGGGTTTGAAGGTAAGTCTAATACACATGAAAGTTCGCAGCTCCCTAAAAGACAGCCTAGAAGCAGCCGGCACCGCAATACGTAAAGCTGCGGCGCAGAAACCCGACTTCATCGCGCTTCCAGAATACTTCTCGGTTCCAAACAACATCGAAAAATTCAACTCGGCAGAAAAAATCAGTCGCGAAACATACAAGCCAACAACCCACTTCCTCGCCGAAACCAGCAAGGAACTGCAAGAAATATACCTTTTAGGCGGAACAGTCCTCGAAGAAGCCAACGGCAAATTCTACAACACGAGCAGCCTATGGCGAAACGGCTCGCTCATCGGGAAATACTGGAAACGAAACCCCATATCCGCAGAGTTGAAAGCAGGCGTGAGCCGAGGAGACAAGCCAGCGGTCTTCACCACGGAACACTGCAAAGTCGGCATGCTCGTCTGCGCCGACATGTTTGACCCGCCCACCATAAAAGCTGTTGTTGACTTGGGCGCGGAACTCGTGTTCCTGCCAGTAGCCGCCATGGGCACGCACCCGCACGTTAAGGGGCACCCGCTGTCCGAAAAGTTAGCCACGGAAAACGGCGTCTACTTGGTTAAAGTCGGCAACGTCAGTTCAAACGCCAGAGGCGGAAGAAGCGCCTTCATCACCCCCTGGGGCATAGAACAAGAAGCCACAGACGCCGTCAAAGACTCAGTCATGACCACAGACTTCAACATGCAAAAACTCAGAGAATACAGAAAAACTCTGAAAAAATAATTCCGCGATTAAGTTCGTTTTCTTTTTAATGAGGTAGATAAGTAAGCCTGAGCCGAGTACTATCGCAACGATGGCTATAGGCTGTCATCGCTTTGAACTCAACGGTCACGCTTTTTCTTAAGCCTTCGGCACCTTCTTTCGCTTTAGCAGTTACAACAATCGTAATTGTGGTAATTGCCGGTAGCTGCTGACTACTCCTTCGCCCACAAGAGTCGAAGAGACGCAGCAAAAAACATGAAGAAATAGCTGAGTCGATGAATGTCGGATTGAGGGTAGAGTGTAGTAGAATTGATTAAGCTGCTCCAAGCGTTTTCTTTCTAATATAGTTGTCTCGAACATTGATAATTATCACGCCTTTCTATTGGTTAAATCGATAAATTTTGAAGTTAGTGGACAATAACTTTAAAAACCGGTTTGTGGCGTGATTTCCTCACCGATAATTTTACTTTAACTTAACTCTCCCCTGTTCTGCAGTGTCTTTTGGGCTTATGGTTTAAAAACCAATCCAGCATATTCTACTATCCCTTTCAACAGGAGGGAGAATCGAGGGTGAGACGTCTAACTGATAGAATGACTCTAGTAAAAACCGTTCTGAAAGAGCTAAGTCGGCAGCCGCTTTTCCGAACAGAACTGGAAAAACGACCTGTCAGCAAAATTGGTACCCACGCCACTTTCGAGGGTATATTTCGATATTTAGTTCAAGGCGCTTATGTGCAGAAGAGTCAGGAAAAACATCGAGCGAAGTATGTGATTACTGAGAAAGGAACTAAACTTTTGGAAGCCATTTAATGGTTAGACGGGTCTAATAGAGGCGTCTAAGTCAGAAGGTTAGGGTAGTTATAAATAGAACATATAATGATCTATGCTTCCTGTTTTTAGCTTTCGATGACGTATCGCGTTAAGCGAGGAAACAGTGCTTTACGGCTAGATTATGTATGCGTTGCGGGAGAAATGAAATCGTCATGCTGGTACCGAAGTTCTCTGAAAAGATAATCCTGCTCTTTTCATTTTCTTTTAATGAGATATATCAGCAAACCTAAGCCTGCGCTTAGTACAATCATCACGATCGCGGCGCCTATGATTGCTTCAGTCTGGTCTGTTTGCCCAGGTTCTTGGCTGGGCGCCGGCGTTGAAGGCGAATCGGTAGGCGGCGAGGTAGGCGCGATAGTCGGTGTTGGAGCGTTTGGGTCAGGTACCGCTTGGGGGTTTGGCGCGGTCAAAAATGGCGTATAGTTGATTTTGCCTAGGTTGAAGTCGTCGTTGTAATCGTAGATCTTTTGGTCGATTACTGCTGTGTCGGTTGTTCCCCACCAATTATTGGCAGCAGCGATATCGACTTGAACGCTCATTCGGAGATTATAGTTCGAGTTTTCCTCGATATTGTTGTTAATGATTGTTGGCGTGGGGTACCCTGCTAAAGAAATACCTATGGCATTCTTTGTTATCGTGTTTTGTTTTATTATTGGGCTTGCATTGTTGGAAATTAAAATTCCAGCTTGGTGGCGATCCTCTGAAGACCCATAACCATAATCATTGCTTATTTGGTTTCTCTCAATGGTTGGAGAGCCGCCATCTATCTGAATGCCTGCTGTATCAAAAGAACCTGAAATTATGTTGTCAGAAATATAAGCGGAATTTTCTTCTACAATCCAAATACCAATTTTACTGCTTAACCACTCGGTGCCAGTGATTTCTATAGTGTTTTTAGAAAGTATTGGTGAATTACCACCGAGCGTAATGCTTTCAGTGATTTCATTGTTGATTATTTTCGGAGATCCACCACCTGTGGCTAATAAGGAGTTTATGATTGAGTTTTCGATTATGCTGCCAGTGCCAGTTTGCTCGTTCCAGCTATTGCTTAATTGAGTGAATTTTATTGATCCACCATTGAACAGAATATTGTCTGTACTAGTTCCTTTAGCGATTAACGTTCCGTTGACTCGTATGTAGTAGCCATTCAGGTTTATGGTTACTCCTGCCTCAATGTTTAGCGTCACCCCTTCGTCTATAGCGATGTTTCCCGTGAGGTTGTAGGGGCTGTTTGCTTTGGTCCATGTTGTGTCAGAAGTGATTATGCCCCTGACCGCCTCATACCCTTGAACAGTGCCAATGGGGGCATTGCCAACGAATACTAGACTAAATAAGATAACCATAGTTAATGTCAGACAAGTGAGTGTTCTCAACATTAACACCAATTATAAACTAGGTAACTAATAATTTAAAGTTTATCAGTTAAACTCTCAAACCTTTAATTATGCTTGAATAAAAGCCCTTATCTGAAATGCTTTTTCTCTAATATTCTTATAGTGGTCTTTTTATGTAATATTTTTTATAGAGATATTTTTAAATAAGCATTTTTCAACGTAGAAATTGTTTAAATTGATAAAAACGTAATGCTAATTTGGCGACATGAAATGTCAGGTAAAAAATTACAAGAGGAAATCAGCTTGGGCACTTACACTGCTCAGCTACTAAACTACGGGAATATAGCTAGAGCATTCCCGTTTGAAACAATAGAAATTGGAATAGTAAAGGTCTCGGAGGTGAGCGAATGACAGATTTTACAGATGTTGGTATTAGTCATGAGCTAAAGTTACAATCCACCAATATTCCAACATTAAGTGATGCGGATATAATTAAAAAAATATGGTGGTTTGAAGATGGAATGTGGAATCCTGAAGGACTTGACCCTGATCCTGATGGCGTATATGAGATGTTTAGGGCTGGCACTGATCAGGATCCTGGAGTCTCTGTAAAGCTTTTTGAAATTATCAGCTCTACTTATGGTATGCCACTTTTGGCAACAGACGAAGGTTTAGTTGTTCAAAAGGACATTTCTGCGGGTGGTTTCCTCGGCAGTAATCAAGGCGAGTTATGGCTTGGCAGCGGACGCAATGACCAAGTTGACGTTCCAAAAATAGTATTGGGTAATTCAAGCGTATCACGCTTGCAGGGAGGCGGTCCATTAGATGTGCCAGAGATTCCTTCAGACGATGAATTTCCAGCAGGAGAAAATGGGCAACTCTTCATTTATACCCCTACTTCATCTCTCTACAAACACAATGGCAGCACATGGGTTTATCTGGGACCAACTTCCAACTATGCAGGCTACTTTGATACGCTTTACATAAGAAAAGCTAATGCCCAAGACCCTGCACACTTGGATATCGGAGACATAAATATTCACGGGCACTTAGGCGTTGGTGACACTGTGACTTCCGATTTGAACCCTAATCCAGACCTGGACCTAGGTAACTATAACAATCCTTGGGCGAGCGTGGTAACATCAAGCTTGTGGGTTAAGTCCCCAAATACCCAATTTGGTGTAACTGCAGGAGATGAATGGAACGGAAGTGGATACGACGCGTATTTGCACCCACAGAACCCAGCCAACGGCGGCTTAGGCTTAGGAACAGCAAATTACCCGTTTAAATGGGTTGACGCGACAACTGTGTTCACAAACGGAATCAACATACTCAGCGGCGATACACTTACCGTCAACGGAAATTTAGCTATAGTGAATAATTCAGTTTCTCCTGAAATTAAAATTTCAAGCACAAAAAGTGTAAAGTTAACTTTGGAGGCAGATACAGACAACGCAACTGAAACTGACCAACCTCTGTTATTCTTTTCTCAGGATAGCGGGATCGTAACAGCTTCAGCAGGGTTCCTCAATGGCGAAAACGCTTTTAGTATAATGCAACACTACGCCGACTCTTTGAAGTTAGGTACAAATAATGCTGTAAGAGCAACTATTACCTCTGCTGGTCAATTACAATTAGCGGTTTCGGGTAGCTCAGGTGGACTAAAAATCGGTGACGACGTTAACCTTTACCGTTCAGAGCAAGACGTATTGAAAACAGATGACAGCTTCGTTTGCAATAACATCGCCGGAAACGGCGCCATCTTCAACAGCGTCAAAGGCACGTATTCAGGCGCTGCAGTCAAAGCAGGTGACTATATCACGTTGAGTTGGGACGCCACGTACAGTAAAATCACGGCGCATGGAAGACACTTGCAGTTGAATACTGATGTGGGAAAGAACGTGATTGTTTACCGTGACTTGTCAGTGGGCGGAAAAATCTACATTAACTCAGACCCTAACATCTTAACAAGCGATGACGATATGTTGTTCTACAAAGCATCTGGAGCTGGAAGCTACTGGTTCAGACGTGGTACACCAGGAAGCTACCTTGACCTCCTCAGGTTAGACAACTCTGGTACAGCTTATTTTGCGGGCGATGTCTACGTTGGGGGAAGAAGACTCTACAATGACAGCGGATACCTACGCTGTAACAGCCATGTCATTTGTGACGCCGCTTTGTTTGTAGGAACATGGGCTAACACAACATACGCTGGACCGCTTTATAGAAACAGTTCGGGACAAATCGGATACAATATGTCAACTTTGCGACATAAAAAGAACGTTGAAAACGTTGAAGACGCATCATGGATTTATGATTTGAGAGTTGTGGAGTTCGATTGGACTGATGAAAAGCGTCAGTCTGAAGAGGGACGCCAGTTTGGGCTGATAGCTGAAGAGGTAAACGAAATTTGCCCGAAGCTTGTGTGGAAAGATAAAGACGGGTTGCCCGAAGGCGTACACTACGAATGGCTGGGCATTCCACTACTCGTAGAAATCAAAAAACTGCGCCAGCGTGTTGAAACGTTAGAAAACCAGCTTAAACAAAACCCGACAGCAGCCTAAAACAGAACGCGATTCAGTTGGTGAAAAAAATGAGTGACCAAACCCCAAACGAAGCTTCCCCCGTCATACAGCAAATCGGCATGCTAAACCTGCGCATCAACGACATGATGACCCAGCTTAACACAGTCATGAAGACCATGATGGAGGAGAACGCTGCTCTGAAGAAGGAAAATGCAGAGTTGAAAGCTAAATCAAAAGAAACCCCGAAAACTCGATAAACTCTGCAATCCAATGCTTCCAAACGAAACCTAACTTTCCCCTTTAGAGGTATTATCCAAAATACCCCTTTCTCCATTTTTGTGAAATGTTATTAAGTCGCCAATATAACCGAAGTTGCACTCCATTTACTTTAAATAGTTTAAATAAGGGGGGCTATAGACGCTCCACGCAACTATTCTCAGTACAGCTTAGCCCACTCGTCAACTATTCGCGTCATCTCGGTGAACTCGTACTTTTTAAGCCAATCACGGAAACCGCCTTCGTGTACTGCATACCTGCAAACTTGCTTCGCGTTCTCCGAGTCATGAACCAGCAGCAACACACCCATCAAGTCATGTCTGCTAAGGTAAGCCACAGTTTTCAGCAGCGCATCCAGCTTCTCGTCAGTTGGCATTTCAGCGCTGAGCTCCACAACCACAGGCTTCTTCAAAACCTTAAGAAAATCCCTCGTTATCAAGTCCACCCAGTAATTCGTAAAGTAATCCCTCGCAGACAAAGGAACATGGAAGTAATCCACCAACTCAGCTATCCCATCAAAATCTATACCAAACCGTTCTTTAGCAACCACTGGATCAGGAAACATCTCCACCGCAAACGTACCCTCCACCAAACTCCTCGCTTCCCTGAGGAAAGCTGTTACTTCTTGTGCTCGCCACTCAGTCCAGTTTAATCCGCTCTGCCGCCACAACTCCACGCAACGTGGGCAAACACAAAACTCTTCCTCTGGAAAATGGTAAAGGTTCAAAGTCACCCCTTCAACATCCTCTCCAGCCAAGCCAGCAATGTACTCCAAAACTTTCGCCCTATACTCCGGATTAGTGGGACAAACATAATCAAAAGGCACATTTATCTTCCGATTCTTCCTCAACGCCAAACCATCCTTCGAAACCGCAACTATGCTTGGGTCTTCCCTGATGGCTTTCGCGTCGCAGAAACACGTAACGTCGTTCTGCATTTCCATTGCAGCTGGAAAAACCATGCCGTCTGCTCGTTTAGAATAGTACACGTGCAAGTCGAAACCTGCAACTTTTTCCGGAGCATAAGTAACTAATCCAATTTTCATGTCTGCCACCTCAGCGCGCAACAGATATATTCCAGCGGCTTATTTAATTGTTGACTCGCCATGGGGAAACGCAACCCAATTATTGTAATTGACTACGGCAAATGTCCTCCATGTTCAGGGCTTATCTGCATCGGAGTTTGCCCCCTCGCGGTTCTAGAAGAAGGAGCAAACGGCAAACCCAAAATCGTAGACGAAGCCTCATGCAACCGATGCGACGTATGCGCAAACCTATGCCCCGAAAAAGCAATCAATATAAATCAAGACGAAATTAACAAAACCAAATAACAGGTGGACGAATCTACGAAGCAAATTGACCTCTCAGGCAAATTTGGAAAACTCGTTCTAAAAGACAACGTGCTGGCCGTAATCTCCGACATCGAACTAACCACAATCAGCTCAGCCATTTACAACGGCGGCTTCAAAAAAACAAAAGCCCTCCTCAACGTCCAAGCCACAAACGACCTCACCGACAAACAACTACACGCAAACCCCCAAAAATTCATCGCCGACTCCGCAAAAAAAATCGACATCACAGACAACTTTGTTGGCATGGTCACCGCTGCCGCAGTCGACAAGTTCGCGTTCGCTTCAAAGAAGGACGGCGACCTCACAGTAACCGTTGCCGCCACAGCAGTTGACGTTGATGGCAACACTTGTTCTCACGCCGAAACCGCAGGCGAACCCATAACAGTTGAAGAAATGCTTGGAACAATAAACATAATGGTAGTCATAGACGGCAACCCCACTGAAAGCTGCCTAATCAGCACCATACTCACCGCAACAGAAGCAAAAACAGCAGCCATGTGGGAACTAGACATCCGAAGCAGGTACTCCGGCGACTTAGCCACTGGAACAATAACCGACGCAATCATCGTGGCAAAAACAAACCGCGGTGCACCAATAGTTTATGGAGGTCCAGCCTCAAAACTCGGTCAGCTAGTGGGTTACTGCACAAGAAAAGCCGTAAAAGAATCCATAATGGAAGCCAACGCTTACTTATGATTAACCTGGCGAAACCCGCTCTTTCTAACGTGAAAACTGAAAACCTTAAATAACCTGCAAATTATTCCGTGTACAAAAGTCATAACGTAATGGTGAGAAAATTGAAATTTGCAACTTTCCTATACCAACCCGAACCAGCTGAAGGCGTTGACATAAACTTCTACCGCATCAAACCAGAATCCGGCACCGTGGGAACACCCAACCCCAAAATGTACACTAACATAGCTGTTTTCGGAGACAACACAATGGCACAGAAACATCCAGAGTGGATATCCGTTTCAAAGGAAGGACCAGCCTTCCGCAGGCTGACCGCTCCCAAAGTTAACGGAGTAAACCCTGGAAACAAAAAATACAATCTCCGATGGGACGTAATGTGCATCACAAACCCTGAAGTCAGGGAATACAACCTCAAACTAATCGAAGACTGCGCTCGTCAGACTCCCGGAATAAGCGTAAGCAGCCAACACTTCGCCGACCACGGCTTCTGCGTGTGCCCACGCTGCGTCGAAAAGTGGCGCAAAAGCGGCCTAAACTGGTACGACTGGAGAGCCCAAACAGTAACAGAATTCCTGAAAGAAGTGAAAGACCGAATCGGAAGCAAACCCCTATACGTAAACTTGCTGCCTGACCCAGTGCTCGGCAGAGAAAGATTTGGCTACGACTTCGATGCTTTAGCCGAGTACGCCGACTATTTCGTTGTTCCCATGTTCTCAAAGGCGTATCCTACCCCATGGTACTGGGAAATGTTAGCCAGAGCATTCAAAAGCAAACTGAAAAAACCAGTCTTCACCAACCTTTACGTCCGCGGACCAAACGACGACCCCAAGCAGGTCCCAACGCCTGGCGAAATACTAACAGTTGCAGTGCGCATAGCCCGAACAGGAGTTGACGGAATAATATTCTTAGCTGAAAACGCACAGAGAATTAGAGACTTCCAGAAAGCCGCAGTGGAAAGCACCGACGTGCTGGCAGAACTGGACGGCTACGGCGGCGACGAAGTTCTAGACTTAGTCAACAAATGGAAATCGCTGTTCTAAGCTTCCCTTTCCTTTTTACCTTAAAATTTTTCCGGGACTTGATTTCCCGTATAGAAGCTCTTTATTTTGTTTCTGAATTTTTTGATATACGCTGCACGTTCAAAGCATTGGCAGTGAAAACTTATTGGTTTGGCTATTCTGGGTTTTGGATTTGAACAAACTTTGTTTTTCTTATTAAGGCGAGGAAAGCTAAAACTACCACTATGATGCTGAGCGAGATGGTGAGTGAAGCTGTTGTCATTCCTATAGGTGACAATCCTAAGAAAAGCCCTGACATTCCAGCAATGCTGAAGCTTAGTGCTACTGACAAAACGGCTTTTTCAACCAAGTCTAGTTTTCCCTCTTTGAATAAGAGGTTTACCAGACAGTATCCAGGTACGACTGCGACGAAAACGAAGCCGAATATGCTTGTGAACACGGAAAATGGGGAATCATTAGGAATTAAATATATGAAAAGTAATGTTACAACTGTGTAGAGGACGATTATTCCAAACCAGCTGGTGTCTTTCACCTTTTTATCCTTCGGTTTAATTCAACGAAATTTTAACAAAAAAATAAAAGGATGGAATTTAGAGGAAAATCTTGTAGATCGGATGCGTCTCTTCTAACGGTCTGATGCCTAGGTCACCCATTGCAGATGCAACATAAGCGTCGGTTATTGCAACTGCGGGGAAGACATAGTCCGACTGTTCAACTGGTCCGAACATCAGCCAATTTGCGCACATTGTCTGCATTATAGCGTTGGTTGCGGTTCTGGTTCCATACCTGAATTGTTTCTCGAAGTTAGCTTTGACCCATCCCATGGTTGTGACTACGTTTCCAGATCCCAATCCTGTTGGATGCCCAAATTTTTCTTTGATTATCGGTATTGCTC
>JAFGLT010000016.1 GCA_016927895.1 Candidatus Bathyarchaeota archaeon
GAATGAGCTGATTGACGTTTTCAGGCTTTTTGGGTTCCAGTTCTTCCAGAATGCACTCTTAGGCGGAACCATAGCAGCCTTGGCTTGTGCATGGGTTGGTCTCTTTTTGATACTGCGAAAAGAAGCTATGATAGGCGACGGAATAGCGCACACTGCTTTTGGGGGAATAGCTTTGGGGCTGTTTCTTGGAGTCAATCCACTCTTTACTGCTTTGTTGGTTTCGATTTTAGCCGTTTTGGGCATATCTTACATGAGAAAAAGGGGTTTGGCTCAGTCTGACTCTGCCATAGCCGTGATGATGGCTGTAGGCTTCTCCACTGGGCTAATCATAATAAGTTTGGCTGGCGGATTCAACGTTGAACTCTTCAGTTTCCTGTTCGGCTCAATCCTCACCATCGACCAAACCGACCTCATCATAGTGTCACTTCTTGGAGTATCAACGATACTTGTTCTGGGAATCTTCTACAAGGAGCTTCTTTCCATAACCTTCGACGAGGAAGGAGCCAGATTAAAAGGCATTCCTGTCCGTTCGTTGTCGTTGGCTTTCAATTTACTAGTTGCAATCACGATTGTGCTTTCGATAAAAGTGATAGGAGTAATCCTTGTAGTCGCGCTTCTAGTGTTGCCTGGACTCTCTGCGCTTCAACTGAACCTTTCATTCAAGGGAACAACATTAGCAGCCATAGGCTTTGGAACAGCCAGCTTGATAATTGGTGTACTTCTTTCATCAGTCTACAACGTGGCAACAAGCGGAGTAATAGTCTTCACTGCAGCAGGCATATTCCTGTTCACGGCAATCTACAGGCGACTAGAATAGCCGAAACCGTGAATTTTGCTGAAAAAAAAGAACAGGGAAACAAAACAAAACAGTGGTTCCCAGAACGAATTCAAATGCTCGTTGGTTTATCATCAAAAAAGGAAATGGGTGATGGAATTATTTGGTTATGTTCATCGTTCTACCGTAAAAGCGATTTTGACATTAACGTTATACTCTACAATCTTGTCTTTTACTACTTTGGCGGTGCACCGTTTAACGTGGACTCCCTTGATGTTCTTAATTGTCTTCGCAGCCTCTGTCACTGCATTCTGAGCGGCGTCACTCCAACTAATAGGTGAGGTGCCTATCAGTTCAATTATTTTTATGACTGTCATAAATTTCACCTCTATTCTGCCCGTTTTTCACATTTTCATTTCCTTTTGGCGTACCACAGAACTTTCATGTGATAAACGTCGCTTCTTGAATGTGTGTAATTGTCTGTTCCAACAAATCTGGCATAAACCTGTACTTTGTCGTCCCAAAAGTCCTTCTGTTTAGCTGTCCAATCAATAGCAAAAGTTCCATCAGGTTCTGTCTGACCAAAAGCCAGCAGATCATCTCTTAGAAATGAGCGGTCTCGCTCAAACATGTGCACCACGACGCATCCTATGCCTTCCCCGGAATCACTCATCGTCAGCCTTCCCTTGAAAGTGACTAAAGAGCCTGAATCAACAACGCTTGGCGGAGCAGACAATTCTATGGTTGTAGCGTTTACGCCCGGTGCCGGTTCCTTACAAACTTCAACGTTTTCATACGGATTATACGTGATAGCCTCTGTGGTTGCCCCTGCGTAGCAACTTTTTTCGACTTCTTCAGCGAGCTGCTTGTCTTTAACTTCTTGAGTAACCGTCAGATCTTCAATTTCGGCGTCACAGCTTTTCTGAACGGCTTCAATCCCGTTTAAAACGCCCTGCTTTGTCTCGTACGCTTCGCTGGCTGCAATAATCTCTCCATTAGAAGCCTTCAAGTTAAACCTGAACTTGCCCGCAACATCAGTGAAAACCTCATACTTCGGATTAGTCATTTTTTCCATTTCTGCTGTTTGGTCTTCGATGTGTGAGTTACAGTTTGTCTGCACTGACTTTACTCCGTTCATGCATCCCGCCTTGTTTTCGTATGCCTCGCTAACTGCAACGATTTTGTTGTTTACGGCACGAAGACGAAATCTATACTTTCCAGCCATGTCTCTATAGACTTGATATTTAGCTTTCAAAACAAACCCCCAACTAGATTATACCCCAATAACAAGATAAAGGTTTTCAAAAATCTACAAAAATTACCGCCTAATCATTTATAGTACGCGTACGTGCGGATTTCATACGTAAAAGTAGGTAAGAGAGAAAGCGATAACATGTAATATGGGCACGAGTTAAAGAGAAAACGTGAATACGTAAGTGCGTTTGGTTTTTGGGTCAAACTTTTGCTTTTAAAATCCTTTTTGAGTGAAGAATGGCGAAAGGCAATTTAGGCAAGTGAGAATGCGGACACAAATCGAATCGTGCCGCAAAAAGGCGCTTGAGATGATTAGTTTATACTTTGACTCTGAAGTCTTCTTTGACAACGTTGAGTACAACGTTTGTGACTGTTCTTGTCACGTGAGGCATTTTTAGCGCCGATTTGATGAAGTTGTTTAATGTGTTTCTGTTTTTGAATCTGGCAACCACGGCTACGTCGTAGTCTCCGGTGATGTCGTAGATGCATATGACCTCGTCGAGTTTAGCAAGCTCTTTTTCGACTTCGGGGAGATAGCGCCCCTCTGCCTCGATGAGTATGAGTGCCGTTAAGCCATAACCGAGTTTGCCGGAATCTAGCATTATTGTGTAGCCTTTTAGGATGCCGTTATCTTCCATGTTCTTTACGCGGTTGTACGCTGTTCCAACCGCTATGCCTAGGCTGTCGGCTATTTTGTTGAAGCTTTTTCTGGC
>JAFGLT010000101.1 GCA_016927895.1 Candidatus Bathyarchaeota archaeon
CAGCGCTCAGGCGCCGTTATGAGCCCAGCGGGTTAATCCTGGCTACCCCACCCCGCTAAATTTACTCTATGCTCTTTTTCTGAATCCTTTTAGTACTACCTTTCGTCGAATATTAATAGTTTCGTTTTTTGCTTCGGCAAAAGCATTTTAGTATCGACCTTTACTTGTGTATGCTGGTGCAGTGACTAATGGATAAGCCATACCTCCGCGAGATGTTTAATCCATCCCTTGAAAATCCAGTTTTTATTCAGGGGCTTCCGGGTTTTGGCAACGTCGGGAGGATCGCGGCGCATCTTTTGACAAAGTTTTGTGAAGCAAAACCTTTTGCAGAATTATATTCTCCATCCTTTCCAGATTATGTTGCAATCAGCTCAAAAGGAATAACTCATCTTCCAAAGTACGAGTTCTACGCTGCGCCTATGGAGAAAAATAATCTTATAATCATGACGGGTGAAACGCAGCCTTCGTTTGATGATGTTTTGGCGCACTACCAAGTTTGCGGTGACATTGTGGATTTCGCAGAAAAGTTAGGCTGCCACTTCATCGTGACCATGGGCGGAGTGCCCATAACCGAGGATAAGGCTCAAGTTTACGTGGCGGCTACCTCGTCGAAGCTGGCAACGGAGTTTATGGAAAAAGGCGCGGTAATATACAGCAAAGGCAGAATAGTTGGGGGGACAGGGCTTACGTTGGCGCTCGCGAAGGAGCGAAGGCTCGACGGCGTGTGTTTGCTGGGCACCACCACGGGTTTCAAGGCGGACCGAGGCGCGGGTTTCCTAGTTTTCAAGTTTTTGATGAAAGCTTTAGGAAAAGAGATAAAAGAAGGGTTGTAAGAAAAAAGATTACACTTAGACAATAGTTGGATCGTGTTTGAATGGTTGAGAATGACGAAAACAATAACGCCGGATTCGATTTAGACTCAAAGTTCACAAGAGTTTTCCTAATATTGGCTGCGGTTATTCTGCTTTTTGCTGGTCCAACATACGTTCCCTACCTGCTTTCCAACATTTTAAACCTGGGTTCTGTCGTGTCGGTAGTTGCGGGGGCCGTCCTGTTCGCAGCAGGGATGTTTCTAATGTTGTTCCTTGTTCGAAAGAAAATAATTTCGTAAAGATGTGCCTCAGATACCCCAGGGTGCATCATCGTATCAGCATTTTGGATTCTTCATCGGCGTTTTCTAGATTCTGATGGCGCGTATTAAGTTTTCTTCGGCTAATCACCGGCTAGAAAAGCATATAAAATATTCCTAAAGATATATCCGGTATGCAAGAGGAGAAAAAAAAGCGCCTAGAAGAAATGGTCGGCAAGAATGAGGAGTCCACTAGAAGAACGACAATTATTCTGGATAAAGATGAGCGAGATTTCATAGACCAAATGATAAAAGAGGGAAAGGAGCCTGGGATTAAACCGCTTATCTCCAAGATGCTTGATGTTTACCGAAGCATGATGATTTACGATTGGCGTTTTCCAGGGGAATACTACTGTGGGATAAGTCGTATCGCTTTCGTTAACGTGGAGTTGCTGAACATCTTAATTCAACAGCTTCCAAAAGAAAAATGGGGGAAAATCGGGAAGGAAATGGGCGTCGCCCTTAAAGTCTCAATGGAAACAACTCTAGGGCTTCAAGCAGCACAACGTGAAAACTGGGAAAGCATCTTCAAAAGATTAAGAGTGCAAGGATTCGGAGATTTCTATTTAAAAGACAAGTATCTCCTTCTTAAAACACCGTTTATAGCTTATCCTGAACTTTGGAAAGGTCTTTTAGAGGGATTGTTCGACGTAGAGTTAGACATTAAAACCAGCGTGCCTCCGCTTGTTTTTGAGATAAAAACACAAAAGCAACTTCCAGCACAATAAGTCGAAACGATGCCACAGCTAATATTAGAGAGGATAGATTTATTAGGAAACATCAACTTAAGGTGCCTTTCAGTGATAAAAGTTGAGGGATCGCGTTCATACAAGGCGATTGCGTTCATCAGCAGTAAAAGCAATCCAAGAAGCACGCGTCTAAAAACAAAAAACTATTCTAAACTACGCATGTCCCTCCAGCAAGCACAGGTTTTCTCGGAAAACACTTTTTCAGTTAGAAACCCCGCTCGAAAAATTTTTAATGAAAAATTAGGTGATGAAAAATGGATAAAGTAAAATTTGCTATACCAGCCGGCTCCTTAGCCAAAGCAACCTTTGATATTTTAAACCGTTCAGGATACAAAGTGTCAGGCCAAGAACGTACCTACCGACCAGCAATTAACGACCCGCAGATTGAATTGAAAATCCTACGACCGCAAGAAATACCCATTTTTGTGGCTGAAGGTCTCCAAGACGTCGGCATCACAGGTCAAGACTGGATTAGGGAAACAGGCGCTGACGTTGAAGTTCTCCAGAACTTGGAGTACGGGAAAATACGGCTGGTAATCGCCATACCGAAAAGCTCGGATGCAACCTCCATCTCCGAACTCATGGAAGAAGTGTGGAGCAAAGGAAAGAACTTCCGCATTTCCACTGAATACTTGAACATAGCAGCTGAATACCTGAAAAGCAGCCCCGCCTATCAAAAACGCTTCGGCAAATCCGAACCCTCGATAGTGACGCCTTGGTGGAAAAAAGGCGAAAACCCGCGCGCAAAGATTTTCCTCTCTTTCGGAGCTACGGAAGCCAAACCACCAGAAAACTCTGACTGCATCATGGACGTAACTGAGACCGGTTCCACTCTAAACGCGAATAACTTGAAGATAATCGAGGATGTTCTACGGTCTTCAGCAGTGCTCGTAGCGAACAAGGATGCTTTAGCTGACCAGCATAAGAAGGAAAAAATCTACGACATACTGACCCTGCTGAAAGGCGTAGTGGACGGCTCCAAGAGAATTCACATATTCGTAAACGTGAAGAAAGCAAACCTGCAGAAGCTGCTCAGCGAACTGCCAGCCTTGAGGAATCCCACTGTGGCGCCTTTGGCAGATGAAGACTGGTGCTCAGTCAACACGATAATCGAAAAAGACTGCCTCATAAGCCTCTTGCCGAAAATCCGTAAGCTCGCCCAAGGTATCGTTGTCTACGAGCCTCGGCAAGTGCTGGCTTTAGACGAGATAATCCGGAGAGAGAAAAACAAATGCGCAACCAAACCAAAGTGAGACTATGGAAATCCTCAGCGTTACCGCCTGACTGGTTCAAAAGACAAGCCCCAGACGAACAAGCCAACGCCCAAGTCGAAAACAGCGTCAAAACCATAATCAGCCAAGTCGTGAAAAACGGCGACGCCGCCCTCACAGAACTTACAGAAAAATTCGATAAAGCCCGTGTAGAAGCCAAAGACCTCCAAGCAACTCCCAAAGAGATTGAAGAAGCGTACAAAACTGTAGGCAAAGAGCAAATTGACGCACTGAAGTTCATGAAAAGCAAGGTTAGCGCCTTCGAGAAGCTCGTGCTTAAACAGGATGGTTTCAAAACCTCTGGCGATGGCATCGCTATTCAAAATGTTCTGCGTCCAATCGAAAGCGTCGGCTGTTATGTTCCAGGGGGCCAAGCTGCTTACCCAAGCACCGTGGTTATGGCTGTGGTGCCAGCTAAGGTTGCGGGAGTTCCCCGAATCGTGGTGTGTTCGCCGCCCAACGCTGAGGGCAAGGTGAACCCGCTGGTTCTTGTCGCCGCCGACATCTGCGGGGTCACTGAAGTCTACAAGGTTGGAGGCGCCCAAGCCATTGCTGCGCTTGCTTACGGGACGGAAACAATCCAACCAGTGAAGAAGATTGTTGGTCCAGGAAGCAAATACGTGACGGCTGCGAAGATTCTGGTTTCAAAAGATGTTGCCATAGACATGCCTGCTGGTCCTAGCGAGGTTCTGGTGTTGGCAGATGAAACCGCGAACCCGCAGTTCATTGCTCTCGATATGATTTCTCAGGCGGAACACGGCGGAGACAGCGTCTCAGGGCTCATAACAACTTCGGAGAAAATTGCTTTGCAGGTGCAGGAAACTCTTGTAAAGCTTGCTGCTTCAGCCCCGAGAGGCGAAAAGGTTTCAGAGGCACTAGGAAAATATGGGTTCATAGTGGTTTGCGGTAGTATGGATGAAGCGGTAGCTTTGGTGAACAGGTTTGCGTCCGAACACTTAGAAGTCATTGCTGCTAATGCCAAAGTGTTGGCTGAAAAACTCACTGCCGGTCTCATACTTATAGGTCCGTACAGTCCAGTTGCGTTAAGCGATTACGGAAGTGGAACCAACCATGTGCTTCCAACAGGCGGTTTTGCACAGGCTTTCTCAGGTTTATCCGCACTTGATTTTGCGCGTCGAGTAAGTATCGTTGAAAGTTCAAAGGCGGGGCTGGAAAAAGTGAAAAGCAATATCAAGGTTATGACGGAAGCTGAAAACCTTCCGAATCACTCCAAAGCGATAGAGGCGAGGTTCAGCAAATGAGCGAATCCTACAGGAAATGGATTGAAGAGAAACTTGTCAAGCTTGAAGCAGTAGACTGCTACTCTGCAGGGGCTACACCTGAAACTGTGGCGGAGCAAGCAGGCATTCCGCAGTCTGAGATTATTAAGCTAAATTTCAATGAAACAATGTTTATTTCCAAAGCGAA
This sequence comes from Candidatus Bathyarchaeota archaeon, assembly GCA_016927895.1. Taxonomy (GTDB): domain Archaea; phylum Thermoproteota; class Bathyarchaeia; order Bathyarchaeales; family Bathycorpusculaceae; genus SG8-32-3. The sequence continues at coordinate 4,578 of JAFGLT010000101.1, forward strand.
GCTGTCTGCTTTGATTAAGGAAGTTGCTGATGAAATTGACTTGCGACTGTATCCTGAAGATGAAGAGGTAAAGTTGCGTGAAAAGCTTTCAGGATACATGAAGGTTCCAAAAGACTACCTTGCTGTTGGCAATGCGAGTGACGAATTAATTGACCGAATTGTACGGCTCTTCGTCGAGAAAGGCGATAGCGGGATTTCGTTTTCGCCAACGTTTGCCATACCCAGGCTATGCGTTAAACGGCAAGAAGGTGAATGGGCTACAGTGCCGCTTTTAAGCAACCTGCAACTTGACGTCAAAGGTTTAATTTCCAAGTTTTCAGACAAAACAAGACTGCTATACCTTTGTTCACCGAACAATCCAACTGCAACCCAGTTCAAAATGGAAGACGTTGAAACTCTCGTCAAATCCTTTCCAGGTGTCGTCATCTTAGATGAAGCGTACGGCGAATTTGCTGACTACTCGTTTGTCCCCAGAATCCGCGAGTTCGAGAACATGATAATTTTAAAAACGTTCTCGAAAGCTTTCGGTCTTGCTGCTCTGCGTCTTGGATACGGGGTAGCAAATCCTGAGTTAGCAAAGATTTTGACTGAGAAATCGCCTTTGCCCTATCCTGTAAGTGTTTTTACGCTTCGTATGGGTTGCAAGATGCTGGACAACATTGAATTGATGAAAAAGTCGGTTGAGCAGGTTAAGAACGAACGAGGAAAACTGATAAAGGCACTTAACGAAATAGATGGCATAGAAGCTTTCGATTCACAAGCCAACTTTCTCTTGGTTAACACCAGAAAACCTGCCGACGAAGTTTACGAGAAGCTGCTGAAACGGGGCATAATGCTCAAGAAATGGGGCAAACTGCTGCAGTACGATAACTGCTTCCGCGTCACAGTTGGCTTGCCCGAAATGAACGCAAAACTAATTGAAACGTTAAAGCAAATTCAAGGTGAATAAAAATGCGAACCGAAGAAGTTTACCGTAAAACCAAAGAAACAGAAGTCAGCGTGAAAGTAAACCTTGACGGCTCAGGAAAAGTCGATGTCAAGACAGGCGTGCCCTTCCTTGACCACATGGTGACTTCGCTAGCTACACACAGTATAATCGACATAAACGCCAAAGTCACAGGCGACTTGAGGCACCACTCTGTTGAAGACTTAGCCATAGGCTTAGGCGAAGCACTGAGCAAAGCCTTGGGCGCCAGAGAAGGCATAACCCGATTCGGCTACGCAGCGGCGCCCATGGACTGTTCCTTGGCGTTTGCAGCCGTGGACCTCGTCAAACGCCCATACTTCAAGATCGACTTGAAGCTGCGAGGCAAAAAAATAGAGGACATGCCCACCGAAGACATAAATCACTTCTTTGAGTCGCTGACGACTTCACTGTGTGCGAACGTCCACGTTTACGTCCAATATGGCAGCAACGACCACCACAAGGCAGAAGCCGCCGTCAAAGCCCTAGCGCTTTCGCTACGACAAGC
>JAFGLT010000102.1 GCA_016927895.1 Candidatus Bathyarchaeota archaeon
ATAAAGTTTGCAAGAGAGAACGATATACCTTTTCTGGGTATCTGTTACGGTTTTCAGTTGGCTGTTATCGAGTTCGCTCGAAACGTCTGCGGCTTAAAAGGCGCAAACAGCAGCGAGATTAACCCGAATTCATCACATCCAGTAATAGACCTTATGCCAGAACAGCGCGGAGTGAAAATCAAGGGTGCTACAATGCGGTTGGGGTCACATAAGGTAATAATTGAACCGGGAACGATGGCACATAGACTTTATAAACGAGATGAAGCTTACGAGCGGCACCGCCACAGATTCGAAGTAAATCTCGACTATCTAGATATTCTGAAAGAAAAGGGATTGCGCTTTTCCGGCAAGAGCAAAGACGGTAGACGAATGGAAATACTAGAGTATCATAGCAACTACTTTTTCTTCGCTTCACAATTTCACGGAGAATTCAAAAGTCGCCCCGGAAGACCTTCACCTGAATACTACGGCTTCATCAAGTCTTGCTTAAATAAAAAAATGGGCAAAGCAAAACCCAACTTCTGATTTTCCGGTTTCTTGGACTCAACGGGTTTTACAGTGTAGACTACAGCGGTTTCCAGCTATTAAATTACCCTATTTTGAGGGCTTATAAAGCTCTTTCATTTCAGGCATCAATTCTGGAACATTGAATGCTATGTCCAGATAGTTTAGCATGCCTGCGATTCTGCCTTCTCGTGTTACTGGTAAATGATGAATTTTCCATTCCTTCATTAGGTCAGCTGCTTCTCTTACTGTGGCGGTCTCTTCGATGGTCACCAGTGGGTTGGTGTATACTGCTCTAGCTATCACTACGCTGGGGTCTAACCCTTGCGTGAGCATGCGCACTATCACATCTCGTTCGGTTATAATTCCAGTTGGTTTTCTGCTCTGTACTACAATTACGTAGTCTACGTCGCAATCAGACATTGCTTGAACTACTTGGTCCATGGTTGATTCGTTTTCGAAGACATTAACGTTCGTGGACATCAAATCTTTTACCAAGACTTTACTTGCCATTTGAATTTCTCTCCTAACGGCTATCACAGATGTATTAGGCATTTATCTATTTTATGGTATATGCAGGAGTTCTCCTTGATTATAAAACATTTTTTATCCTTAAGAAAGCTGTTTGTAACATCAGTTTGTTTGCTACGCCGTCGAAAACTTGGTTCCTGCGGGTAGATCCTGTAAAAAACAGCGGTGTATTCAGCCAGCTCATTTAAGCATTTGCAATAGTCGAGTGTAGTTATAGCTCCAAGATCATGCAAAAGTAACAGGCTCTACACATTTTAATCTGCATTTAGCGATTTATAGGCGATGTTTTCGGCGTTATGCTATGTGTTTAAAGGAGAGAACTTTTTAAGAATTATTGGAAGCGAGGCTGAAACTAGTGGATGGTGGCGATGCTTCTATGGACAAGTTCCGAGACAGGCTAGAAACAGCTGATAGCTACGCTGAGGTCTGGCAGGCAGTCAAGGACACGGTGGAGTTTTCATTGGGAAAACGCCGAAGCAGTATGATGCTTTTTCTGGAAGATTTACCTATACAACTAGGTGCGTACCATCCTGTTGGAACAAACAACATCGTTTTGAACAGGACATTAGTTGAGATTGTTGTGGCTTCAATGAGCGCTAAACTCGTCGTGAACGCTCTAGTGTACAACCTTTTGTTGCATGAGTATTTGCATGCGCTGGGTGAAATGTCAGAAACCAAGGTTAGACGCGGCGTCGTTGAAGTTGCACGAGCATGCTTTGGCGACGAGCACATAGCAACTACGATTGCTCGAAAAACTCCTTGGGCTTTACTGCAGAACGTGCCGCTTCAAACTATTAATGCACCTAAGCGCGTAACACAAATCGTGAAAGACTTTGAAAGAGCTGGCAGATACATAGTCTAAAGGTACATAGCTTGACCAGAAGGGTTTGCTGGAGCTTTGAACCTTTAATTTATGGGAGAAAAGAGAGCGAAGATCGATGATTAGAATCACTGGTCATTCTGTCCAAAGCCCTTTCAGTCCCTTCTGCCGGAATAGCTGGTGAGAATGTGGCTGTTTTCTTTTTATTCCGTTATTTGCATTGATAAATTATAAAAAACTTAAACGCTTGTAATCAGAGCTTCTTGTTACATTTTGGAGAAATTTGGAAAAACATTCATAAGTAATTAAGTTATTAAGCAAGTCTAAAACAAACTGTAGGGGCAACATATGTTTCAAGACGACGAATGTGTAGAAACTCTGATGGGTTTAGGGCTAACGCTTTTGCAGGCAAAAACATACTTGGGGCTTGCCAAGCTTGGAGTAGCAGATGTGAAGTCAATTTCAAAGGTTTCAAAAGTGGCTCGCCAAGATGTTTACAGAGTAACGCCCAACCTTCAAAAATGGGGCCTAGCAGAGAAGATTATCTCTACACCCACCTTGTACCGAGCAATACCATTAAAAAAAGGTCTCTCAGCTCTTCTTCAACAAAAAGCAGAAGAAAACGCTGAACTGAAAGAGAAAACAAGTAATTTAATCGCGGCTTTCGACGATAATTTTAGTGTAGGAATGACGATTAAGGAAAACCCGGCTGAGTTCATAATTACTTCTGAAAAAACACTTTTCCGCAAACGAATAACCGAGTCAACTCTTGCAGCTCAAACGAGCAAGGATGCAATTCTTAATACGGAAGGCTTCAACTCAATGTTGTTTAACGGTAAACAAGACCTAAAAAGTGCACTAAAAAAAGGCGTAACAGTTCGAGTTATAGCAGAGGAACCTGAAAACCCACAAGCAATAGAGGGCATGATAACCGATTTAGAGCATCCGCTTTTAAACATAAAATACATTCCTCCACCTGCTCCCATCTGTCTGATGATATTTGACGATAAAGAAGTACATCTACGTATGTCTGAAGGCGCCGTTCCCAGTTTCTGGTCAAACAACCCAAACATAGTGAGCCTATCCAGAAGATATTTCAACGAATTATGGAATCAAATATGAGAACATAAGAACCCGCACTGGATATAAACACAAGATAGGGTTCACATGAAACTCGCGGAAAACCAAAGCTGCAGGCAGTGACTTTTCAACGCGTAGCATAGCTAACTAAGAAGATACTTCATTGACGCTTGTTTAATAACATATTTGTTTGAACTTTAATCTAGTTTAATGCGGTGGAAATGGACAAAACATATAATCAAAGAACCGCAATTTCTCTGCGGTTAATTGCTGGGTGCAGAAACTAAATGGTGTATTCCACGGAATCAGCGAAGCCGAAAATAACACGCAAAACTTTGGTGTTTCCACTGATTGGTCTAGCTGCGTTCTTTTTGTACGTTTACCTTTTTCAAGTGGACATAATAGGTATAATCGCCACGGCACAACGCGCTGACCCCGTTCTCTACGCCCTTGCCGCAGCACTCAGTTTAGTAGAAGTGTTCTTTTTTGCGGTGTCGTGGCGTGTCCTAGCAAAGTTCCTCATGATTAAACTGTCTATCGTGAAAGCCTACCTTCTCGTCTGGTACAGCATATTTGTTGACACCATAGTTCCAGCAGAATCCGTAAGCGGAGAAGCCGTGCGAGTGTACATGATTACCCGAGAACAGGGCAAAGAAACATGTGGAAGAGTGGTAGCGTCCCTTGTCACGCACAGGCTTTTAGGCATGACTATGAACGTTGTAGTCCTGATTCTAGGCATGGTTTTGTTTTTTACTGAAACAGAAATTAACCCGTTAATTTTCAATCTTGTCCTGTTTCTCTCGTTCGGCATCACAGTTACCCTGCTTTTAATCATGTTGTTCTCCTTCAAAGAAAAATGGAGCCTGAAAGTAATTGATTGGATAGTACGAGCAGGCAAATTTCTCAGTCGCGGAAGGTGGCACGGGCAGCTAACCAAGATTAAGGAGGACGCTAGCAACATAGCAAAAAGCTTCCACGACTCAATGAAAGAATTCAAGCATAATCCACAATCCCTTATCCTTTCCCTGTTTTATCTTGCGGTAACATGGTTTTTCAGTCTAAGTGTACCATACTTGGTTTTCATGTCACTGGGGCAACCTGTCTCATGGGGCGTGATTCTCATAACCGCCACAATAGTTTTAGCCGTCAAATCCATACCCCTCGGCATCCCATTTGAAGTGGGCATACCCGAGATAACCATGACAGCACTCTACACCTCACTTTTAGAACCAACATTGGGACTCCAAGCCGCCGCAGGAATAAGCGCCACAGCAACGATTCTGACTCGGCTCATAACGCTTTGGCTCAGATTTGGCATAGGCTTCGTAGCTCAACAATGGCTTGAGCTGAAAACAGTTTTAGCCCCAGCAAACAACGTGCCTGTGGAAAAAGCCTAAAATCGCACTTTCACCTTCTCTTTTTCACGATAGGCTCATGGACGTAGAAATTTCAGACTTAACCATCAGGCTTCTGGATAAGATCTGTGAAATAGAAAACCAGTGCTTTGAGCAGGAGGCGTTCACAAAACAGCAGATAGCCTGTTTGATAACCGATTACAACACCATCGGGTTAACGGCGTTGGTAAACGGCGAAGTAGCTGGCTTCGCAATAGCCCGAGTAAACATCATAAGAAACGTGACGTTCGGACACATACTCACAATCGATGTGGCATCTGCCTACCGCCGCAAAGGAATCGCGCAAAAACTGCTTAGAGAAATTGAAACCATACTTAGGGAAAGAGGCATCAGAGAATGCCGCTTAGAAGTTCGAGAAAACAACGCCGCCGCATTAAACCTTTACCGAAAACTCGGATACACAGAAATGGGCAAACTAGAAAAATACTACGGAACCGCCCACGGCTTATACCTTACAAAAAGTTTACAGTAACAGCTTTTTCAACATCCAGTACATGCTTCGGGAAATAACGTTTAAAAACGTTGATGCAACTAGACTATCTTGGTGGGGGAGAAATGGGAGATTCACAACGGCGTAAAGCAAAGGAGCAGACTCTCTTGCAAACCATCGTTGTTTTGATACGTAACACCACTTGGCGATGCGGCAAAGTTGAAAAGTCTATAGTTGAGCACCTTTACAAGAGGAACAGAAACTTTGGTAAGCCAGGCGTGTCCATGAGGGACATTATGCAGAACTTGAACTTCACTGGTGCAAAAAAAGACGAGTGTATAGACGCAATAAAACGTTTAGAAAAAAGAAATATTGTGAAAATACTGCCATTAACGGCAGTTTAGTTCTTATTTTTTCAAATTTTTACTTGACAAGCTCTTTAGCGTTTGCGATCCAGTTCCCAACGATTTTCGGTGAAATCTTTAGTTTCTTCGCAACGGTTTTTGCTGATGCTTTGGATAAATCCTCGACGCTGTTTATGCCTAACGCTTTCAGCTGCGTAGCTCTTTTTTCGCCGATGCCTTTCACCTGCGTAAGCACCATCACTGGAACCGCTGCAGTTGCGACTGTTGCCGCTTTTTCAACTGTGGTTTGTTTTATCGGAGCTGCAGTTTTTCCTTTCTTGGTTTCTTCCACTGTTGTTGCTGGCTGCGTCTGAGTCATTGCTTCTTGAGTTGTTGTAATTGTTGTCTGACAAGCTTGTGCTTCTGTTTTTGGTCTTTGAGAGTACCCTAAACCGATAGACAAGAGCCCTAGCACTACGGTTGTTACCACCCAGAGGCTTCTTGTGTCTGATTCTACACCTTCTATCGTTGCGACAAAAGGTATTACGGTTATAACGAAGAGTAGTGTTGCTAGTATGTATAAGGTATAGTCCAAACGCATGTTGATCACGCTTTTCTATGTTCTTTGAGACGGTTTAAATAGCTTTCTCCTTTATGGAAAGCTGAGGGGAAAATGAGGCTAGTTGAAGCCTATTTTAACAGTTTATCCTCGGAGGGCGCCTGCTTTATTAAATCGTGTTTCATAAGAAGCCCTGTTGACTGCCGAGCGTTACGAATTATAGCCGAAGCCCGCTCATACAACTCCTGCCGACTAAGCTTCACACGTGCCACACCTTGCTCAATTGACTTCAGTGCACAAGCAACCGCTTCTCTCGGGAAAACCTCCCACTCATCCATCCTTGGCAGAATATCCTTCTCATGCATGCCCCGTTCCTCAGCAAACGCGGCTAGCTCTTGAGCCGCTGCGATGCACATGTCGTCTGTAACGGTTGTGGCTTTCACGTCTAAAACTCCGCGGAAAATCGCTGGGAACCCTAAGCTGTTATTAACTTGGTTGGGAAAATCGCTTCTACCTGTTGCCACAATCCGCGCTCCCGCTGCTTCTGCTTCCCAAGGCCATATCTCTGGTATGGGGTTGGCACACGCAAAAAGCACAGCATCATCAGCCATTGTTTCAACCCAAGTCTTTTTGATAGTGCTGGGTCCTGGTTTCGATGCGGCAACTACAGCGTCAACGCCTCTGAAGGCTTCTGAAATGTCTCCTGTTCTCCCTTCAGCATTAGTTTTCATGGTTAAATCGTATTTCCACGGGTCCTCTTCCCGTTTTATGTCACCTCGGTTTGGGTGAATGACGCCTTTGGTGTCTACCAACATTATGTTGCCGGGTTTGACGCCCCACTTAATCAGCACGTAAGCCGTCCGCATGTTAGCAGCTCCAGACCCAACTAGAGTTATGAGGCTTTCGCGGGGTTTTTTGCCTACAATTTTGAAAGCGTTAATCAAGCCGGCTAAGATCACAGTGGCGGTTCCCTGCTGGTCATCATGCCACACTGGAATCTTGAGTCGCTCGCGTGCTTTTTCCAAGACCTGGAAGCATTTCGGTTTCGCTATGTCTTCCAAGTTTATGCCGCCGAAAGATGGTTCGAGAAGCTCGCACATGCGAACTATTTCATCCGGGTCTTTGGTTTTCACACATATTGGAAACGCGTCTACGCCGCCCAAGTACTTGAACAGAAGCGCTTTTCCTTCCATCACGGGCATGGCTGCTTCGGGTCCGATGTCACCTAAGCCTAGGACGCGTGTGCCGTCAGTGACCACGGCAACGTAGTTCCACCTGTTCGTAAGCTCAAACGACTTCTCAGGGTTCGCCTGAATCTCCCTACAAGGAGCAGCGACGCCTGGAGTATACCATATTGCAAAATCGTCTGTGCTCTGTATGGAACACTTCGGCATAACCTGAACTTTCCCCTCGTAAAACCTGTGCAGGGATGGCGCCAACTGCGCGGGTTTTCTGGCTTTAGCTAATAATTCTTCCACGGTAGGTTTTTCCTCTTCCTTCTCTTTTTTTTCGGCTACCAAACGCGGCATTTCTCCTTCTAAACAAAAAGAATGCATAGCAAGCATGTTTTAACCTTTTGCCAAAAGGAAGAGAGCATGCAAGCGACTTTCATTTTTCTCTTTTTCTGTTGTTTATTTACTTTTGCTTAAAACCTAAATATGTGACTTTGAAGATTAAGCTCTAATAGAGTGTGTGAAATGAAGCTTTTGCTCGATGAGATGTACGCAGGTTTGAAGGAGTATTTCGAGACTTTAGGCTACGAGGTTTTAACGGCTCAGGAGGCAGGTTTGAAAGCCACGAAGGACAAGGATGTTGTAGAGTACGCGGGTAAGCATGATTTGATTCTTGTGACGCAGGATCAGAAGCCTGCTGAACTGGCGGAACTCAGAGGTGTAAAATACGTTATGATATCTAATGCGAAGATTGTTAAAATCGCGGATGCCGAGATAAAAGAGAGATTCTGTTAAACCTGCACAATTTACCGTTTTAGCTTAATTTGTTATTAATTGTTGTGGAGCGTATTTTTTGTAGACCCAAAGGGGTATTTGTTTCTCTGTTTTTGTTTTAACTATGGTTATTTTCGTCCTGTTTGGGTCTATTATCAGTGCCCGTGCATGCCAGTTCTTTACTGCATGTCCTTTTCTGCGGAAGAGTCTCATGAAGCCTTCTCCTTTTTCCCCGCTTTCACATCCGCGCAGGGCTTTAAAAGGGATATTTTCACAGTCGTAATATGTCGTAAATCTGATTTCACTTGTTAAGCGTTAGCCTTTACGCCTAGTTGCCAGGGGCGAGGCTTATGTTTTTCAGGTATTTATTCCAGAGATAGGCCGCTGCGTAGCCTGCTGAGATTCCGCTGCCCGTAGCGACGAAAATTACCAGCCCCGACATCATTGGGTTAAAGTCAATAATCTGAAGGTAGACGGCGGTTGTGGAGTAGCTTAGGAAGCCGATTATTGCGGTGCTGAACGTCATGGCAAGTATTACTCGGTTTCGATTCACCCCTTCGTTGGTAGAAGAGACTTTGAACGCAATAGAAAAAGCGTCCACCATGAGCCCGAAGAGAAACGTGAAGATAAAAGTGAACGGTCCGAAAGCGGGGCGTGATAACGCTGATAGAAAACCGCCGATGAGACCTACATTCGTGGCGCCTGCTTTTCCCAGAAAGAGATTTGCTAAGGCAAGTATGACTGCTTGAACCACGAGGAGGAGGTAACTGATGGGTGGGGGCACTAAAAAGTTGATTACGAATATTATTGAACTGAAAAGCGCGGCGATGATTAGTCGTTTAGCTTTCTGCACTGAGACGCCCCTTTTTACATATGAGTCGTGTTTCAGTTTAAAAAAGCTTGATGTAAAAACGCGAAATAAAGCTTTGGAAACGTTAACCTAAAGGGTTAAAAGGGCATCGCCGTTTTTTAACGGAAGGTATAAATTGGCAAGCTGCAATACAAAGTAAGTGTTTTAATATTTGACTCATAGGTGTTTAAGGGGGAAGAGAGGATGAGTACGCACGCAGAAGATTTGAAACTTCGCTTGATGACTATCGAGCTTTTGAGGACTGCAAAGTATAAACGAAACATCACATATCGCGAGTTAGCTTCCAAAACAGGTTTACCAGTTACTGTTCTCAGTAGATACGCGAAAGGACACGTTTTGCCAAACACGACTAGGGCGAAGCAACTTTTGAAAGTACTCACGAAAATTGTCGGTTTAGAAACGGAGTTACGGAGCAGAATAAAATTTGATGACACAGGATATTTCGACAACACTGAGATTGTAGGCGATTACAACATACTTCAGCAAGCCGCGAACCACGCGTTGGCAAATTTTGCTGGGAAACGCGTAACGAAAATTTTAACAGCGGCTACCGATGGCATTCCTTTAGCTACAATGGTTGCAAACGCCCTCGGCGTCAACCTCATATTGGCTAAGAGAAACAAGGAAGTCGGCGTCAAAGCGTTCTTGGATGAAACATACGTTCTGGGAAAGCATTCAGGAGTAACCGTGACGCTTTTTATTCCAAAAGATGCCATCAAAAAACGCGATAGTGTCTTGATAGTGGATGACATGATTAAAAGCGGGGAAACCCAAGAAGCATTGGCTCACCTTGTGAAAAAGGCGAAAGCAGAAATTTCAGGTGTTTTCTCTCTTATCGCTGTTGGAGAGGACTGGAAAGAGCGGCTGAAATTTGGCAAAGACTCCCCAGTAGAAGTAGTGACATACATTAAGTCACCCCACGACTGAGGAAACGCTCACGCTTTCCTTTAGGCTGCCGAAATATTAAACAGAAGCTCTTAACGTTAGCACTTACTGCAAATGCGAGTTGAGGTTGCTGGAATGCGAACTATAGAATGGCAAGATGGAACCGTCGTCACAGTAGACCAGACAAAACTACCTCTTGAAACAGTAACTTTGAAAATTAGAACAGTTGACGCGATGGCTGAGGCTATAAAAAACCTGCGCGTAAGGGGCGCACCTTTACTTGGCGCGTGTGCAGCTTTCGGTTTAGCCTTGGCTGCCTGCAACTCCCGAGCCAGTTGCGTATCTGAAATGCTAGCTGAACTGGAGGATGCAGCGGCGATATTAAAAAGCACGAGACCGACAGCGGTCAACCTGTTTTGGGCGGCAGACAGAGTTATGGATAAAGCACGTGATTTTTTTGGAGATGTTGAGGGGTTGAAGGCGCTTGTGTTTGGAGAGGCTCAGAAAATCGCGGATGAGGATGCTGAGGCAAACAGGGTTATGGGTGAAAACGGAGCTGCTTTAATCAATGATTGCGATGTGGTCTTGACTCATTGTAACGCGGGTGAATTAGCCACGGTTGAGTATGGCACCGCGTTAGGTGTGATACGTGCCGCTTGGAAGCAAGGAAAAAAGATTAGGGTTATTGCCACAGAGACGCGGCCGTTGTTGCAGGGGGCTAGGCTTACGGCTTACGAGCTTAAGCGTGATGGGATACCTGTTACATTGATAACAGATAACATGGTTGGCTACGTTATGAGCAAGGGTTTGGTTGACAAGGTTGTAGTGGGCGCCGACCGCATAGTTCAAGATGGTGTGGCTAACAAGATCGGTACATTCACTGTTGCGGTGCTCGCACATGAACATGGGGTGCCGTTTTATGTGGCCGCGCCAAAATCCACCTTTGACTTAACCCGCAAATCAACCGACATTATCATTGAACAAAGGAAACCTGAGGAGGTCACGCATTACGGCGGTAAACAAGTCGCCGCTGAAGTAGAGGTACTTAATCCAGCGTTTGACGTCACGCCACTGAAGTACGTGTCCGCAATTATCCACGAGAATGGTGTTTACTACCCACAAGATTTTGCCAAATTCAAATCCAACTCCCCAGTGTAGGCAACTGTGACATGTTACACTTTAATTTAGCAAGCCGTTTTCGTAATCAATAGTTGTTAATAGCAAATTCTATAAAGCCGCACAGCCGAAATCGAATAGGGGTGTGCTGTTATCCGAAGCATAATTCCGAAGCGTTCCAAGAAGCGTGGGTTGCCACCAGGGACAATAGTGCACGTGGGTGAACAGAGACATGAGCCTGTCAAGTTGTCCGTAATCAAGTATGATGCGGCTGATTTTCAAGAGAAAACGGTTGCTACTGTTGAGGCAGCGCTCTCTTTTAGGAGTAAGTCGTCAGTAATGTGGCTCAACATCGATGGGGTGCACCAGCCAGAAATCATTGAGCAAGTTGCGAAGAGTTTTGGTCTACACCCCCTTGTGGCGGAAGATATTGCTAGCACTGGGCAGCGTCCTAAGCTGGAGGATTTTGACGATTACATTTTTGTTGTTCTTAGAATGCTGAGGTTTGACGGCAATGAAAACGAGACAAAAACGGAGCAGATGAGCATAATTTTCGGGCGTGACTTCGTTGTTTCTTTTCAGGAAAGGGAAGGCGACGTTTTCGACCATATCAGGGAGCGGCTTAGAAACAATAAGGGCAGAATAAGAAAACTGGGGGCGGATTACCTTGCTTACTCCTTGATCGACTCTATTGTTGACAACTATTTTATGGTTCTTGAGAAGCTTGGGGAGACAATTGAAGACATCGAGGACCGCTTGGTTGCCAATCCTACATCGGAGACGTTGCAGACTATTCATGATTTGAAGAGAGAGATGATTTTCTTGAGAAAGTCGGTTTGGCCTTTAAGGGAGGTTATCAATCGGCTGGAACGGTCAGAATCAGCATTAATTAACAAGTCAACTTTTGTTTATCTGCGGGACGTTTATGACCACACTATTCAGGTTATGGATGCTGTAGAAACGTTTCGTGATATTCTTTCTGGCATGCTGGATATTTACCTTTCAAGCGTAAGCAACCGCATGAACGAAGTTATGAAGGTGTTAACGGTAATTGCCACGATTTTCATTCCGTTGACTTTTGTGGCAGGCATCTACGGGATGAACTTCAGGTACATGCCTGAACTTGAGCAGACATGGAGTTATCCTGCGGTTTTGGTTTTGATGCTTGTAGTGGCATTGTTGATGGTGGTTTACTTTAGGCGAAAGAAATGGATTTAACTAGAAGTTATGCTGTGAAGGTCAGCGGTAGATATTTATGTCCCAGCGACTTCTATTACAGGCGTGGTGATTAAATAATGTCAAAAGAAGAAAGACATGGAGATATGGGCGACACCATGCTGAAGCTCATAGACAAGCTAGCAGGTAAAGAATCTGATATTAAACTTAGTTTTCAAGACCTAACCTTAGATATGGGTAGAATAAAAGCAACAATCAACGGCTCAATAGTCTTAGACGTTCTCTACGTGCAAGACGCCCCGAAAAAATAACCTTCGCATAGAAACGGGGTGAAGACGTGCAACTACCAACATGGTTAAGTCACGTTGTCAAATCTGGAGAAGCCACCCTTTTCACTGGCGATGAGGAAGCCCTTCAACTAAAAGCTGAAGACAACAAAATCGAACTTAGCATAACCAGCGAACAGTTTCTGAAAGATATAATTGACAGTGCAGGAGGTGGCACGTCAATCAGAGGCAAGCTTGCACAGCTTAGGGACATTGCTGGAGAATTAAAAGACGAAGGGATAACTATCACTCTTTCTTACCGCGGAGATATTTTAGTTACAATAGGATTAGAGGCAAAACCCAAATTTTCACGACTATTAACGCGAACGGATGCAGTAGAAATTAAAAATCTGCGCAAACTACTAAAACTAAGCGTTTAAACACTTTTCCATTAAAGCTTCAAGTTAAAATCACGCCGTATAGGTTGTGTCAGGTAAGGGTCTGGACCACGCGTCAGGGTTCTGATACTTAACAACTGGAGCCGTATCCAGCTCTGTTTCTGGTGTGACAAGCTTTTTTGTTTTTTCCAGAAGCTCCCTATGAGTCTCTTCATCTCGAATTATGTTCAGGAAAATCTTTTTAACGCTAGCTAAGTCAATGTTGTAAATCCGGTTTATTTCCTTCATCATAACCTCCAGCGTCTTAAGCTGCACAAACATGTAATACTCTTCACCCATTACGCTTTCCAAAACAGTGAGTTTTTCAACAAGTTTCGGGAAGTCACCTGAAGGAATTTTCTTCTTCCCTTTAACTTCCTTGAGGAGGATTTCGACTATACGCCATGTCTCGCCTATCTTCTTTTCGCATTCTTGGATGTTGTCGCTTGGCTTCGCTATGCTCTCAGCGACGCCTTTAAGAGCTATGGAATGTTTTTGGCTGTCAATCGCTATTTGAAGCAGAAAAGACCTTACCAGAGGCGCTTCAACTTTGTCCGCGAGGTCTTTGTATAAAAGGTAAGTGTTATTCTCTAGACGGCTCAGACAATTGATAAAACTGGCAAGAGTTTTCGGGTCATTGCTCGCTGCCATGACATGTCACTTCAACAATATAGATCTAGAAGGATGAGCTGATAAATCGTTTATGAATTCATAATTCACATGCTAAATGGACGAGGAAAACTAACGCGCTCCGTTTTTATAGAAAAAGAAATGTATATCGTTGAAGAGTTACTACTCTAAAACAAGTGGTTGACAGCCAATGAGCGACAACAAAACTGAACCAGTGAATTCGGAACTTAAAATCACGGGAGTCCTTGCCGAAAAAGGAGTGACAATCTCAGAGCAAAGCAGTATTGACTCGCTTTCTCAACGTGGATACGGCGCAGCAGAAAACGATGTGTTCAAGCTGGCGTTTTACGAGGTGCTTTACCTTTTGGACAAAGAACTGCTTGAGGTTAAAGACAAAAAAGGGAAGCAAATCGATTTTCAGGCTCTTCTCCAAGTCTACGAGAAAACTGACGCGAATGCTTGGGTTAACTACTTAGTTTATCGTGACCTCCGCAGCAGAGGCTACGTGGTTCGAGAAGGCTTCGGGGCTGGAACTGACTTCCGCGTGTACGACCGAGGCGCCTACGGCAAAGACACGGCTTCCTACATGGTTTTAGGAACTCAAGAAGGGAAACCCCTTTCCGTGGACAATTTAACCAAAGCTTTGCGGCACTGCCAGAGCCAAAAGAAGGAGCTTGTTCTGGCTGTGATGAACCGCAGAGGAGAAACAGTTTACTATTCAGTCTCACAATTAACGTTTAAATGATGTGAAAGGTCATGCCAAACTTTCAAACTGTCCGTGGAATGCGCGACTTGCTAGCTGAAGAGGCGGCGATTCTGAACTTTGTAGTAGGCAAAGCAAGAGAAACCGCACAGCTTTACGGCTACAAAGAAGTCATAACGCCTGTAGTAGAACCGTACGAGCTGTTAAGCGCTAAGTCAGGTGAAGAAATACGACAGCGCATGTTCATCTTCAAGGACCTAGGGGACCGCGATGTGGCGTTGCGGCCAGAATTCACGGCTTCAATAGCTCGTCTGGCTACTACTGCCTTGAAAACTGAGCCGAAACCGTTGAGGGTTTTCAGTGTGGGCAGCGTTTACAGGTATGATGAGCCTCAACGCGGGCGATACCGAGAGTTTTGGCAGTCAAACTTTGAGTTAATGGGCTCCAGCAATTCTGAAGCTGACGCGGAAGCGATACTTCTCACTAACAGCCTGATGAAAGCTTCAGGCTTGCAGGGTTACGCGTTCAAAATAGGTAATATCGGCGTGATACGGGGCGTTCTAACCCAAATGAACGTTGATGACAAAGTTCAAAACGCGGTTCTGCAGCGGATGGACAAAAAGGAGTATTATGAAGCGTTCAAGCTGTTAGACAACGAAAAATGCCGAACCGTACTTCAAGGGTTATTGGAGTTGAAAGGTGGTACGCCTTTTGAAACAGCTGAGAAGATAACAGAGTACGTTGCGGGGTATGCTGAGGCTGAAGCGGCAGCTGATAACTTGCTGGAAATTTTGCAGTTGGTCACTGCAAGCGGTTGTCCCGTTAGAGCTGTGGAGCCAGCGTTCGCAAGGGGACTTGAATATTACACGGGCATGATTTTTGAAGTAAACGTGCCAGAGTTGGACATAGCATTAGGAGGCGGCGGACGCTATGACCGGCTTATTGAAGTTTTTGGCGGCGAACCGACGCCGGCTGTGGGTGTTGCGCATGGGTTAGATCGCGTGGCTCTTGCATTGCAAACGCAGAAAACCGAGTTGCCAGCTGGGCGACGGAAAACTGCTGTGGTTATTCCTGTGAAGCCAGAGTTAAAGGCTGAAGCTTTGAAGATTGCGCAGTTGCTTATGGAAGCCGGTGTGTCGGTGGAGTTTGAGGTCATGGGGCGGAAGATGGGCAAGGCTTTGGAAGATGCTGACAGGAGAAAGGTGGATTACGCGGTGATAGTGGGTGAACGAGAACTGAAAGACGATGCGGTGGTCGTAAAAGATTTGGTGAAACGTGAACAGTCTACGATGAAAATCGCCGAGTTGCCTGAGAAAATTAGTTGAAATTCGAGGTTAAAAATAGAAAAGGTGGAAGCCCTTGAAAAAGGGGCTTTTTAGTGTTTTAGAGTCGTCTAATGTACCTGTTGACTTCCCATTCAGTTACTTGTGTTCGATAGAGATCCCATTCTTTGCGTTTTTCACTTAGGAAGTTTTCGAATGAGGTCTCGCCTAGTGCTTCGCGCATCAATTTGCTGTTTTCTAATTCATCCAGCGCTTCTTTCAGTGATTCAGGCAATGAAACTATTCCTCGCTTCTTGCGTTCTTCGTAGCCCATTTCGTAAACGTTTAGCTCTACTGGTTCGCCTGGGTCAGTATTGTTCTTGATGCCGTCTAATCCTGCCATGAGTAGAACTGCAAACTGTAGGTACGGGTTTCCAGACGGGTCAGGACAGCGAATTTCGCATCTGGCAGCAGCTGGTCTTCCTCCGAAGTTGGGGACTCTGATAAGCGGTGACCTGTTTTTGTGTGCCCATGCAAGATACACTGGTGCTTCGAAGCCGGGTACTAATCGTTTGTAAGAGTTTGGCCAGGAAGCGAGAACTGCGGACATTTCGCGTCCGTGGGCTAGTTGTCCGCCTATGTAATTCATGGCTGTTGAGGAGAGGTAACCTGTCTCTGGGGTGTTAGCGTAGAAAATGTTTTTTGATCTATCTTTGGTCCATAAGCTTTGGTGCGTGTGCATGCCTGAGCCGTTGATGCCTGCGAAGGGTTTCGGCATGTAAGTGGCTACGTACCCGTTTGCCGCAGCGACAATTTTGGTGATCATTCTCATTGTAATGGCTCTGTCAGCGGTTGTGAGTGCTTCATCGTATTTGAAGTCGATTTCGTTTTGTCCTAGGGCTACTTCGTGGTGGGAGATTTCGATTTCTATGCCGAATTGCTCGGCCGTATCAGCTATTTCTCGTCTGATTCCTTCAGTTAAGTCGCCTGGGTGGAAGTCGAAGTAACCTGCCATGTCTATGGGTGTTGGCAACTCGGTTTCGTTTTCTTTTACTATGAAGAATTCTTGTTCGGGGGCGCATATATACGTGAATCCGGCGTCTTTGGCTTTTGATAAGGCTCGTTCGAGGATGTAGCGGGGGTCGCCATCGAATCGTGTGCCTTCTGGAGTGTACACGTCGCAGATGAGCCTGCATGATGACCTTTCTTTTGCTCGCCATGGTAAAACTGCGAATGTTGTTGGGTCGGGGTATAGGACCATGTCCGATTCTTCGATTGGTCTGTAGCCTGTGATTGATGAGCCGTCGAATGGTTGTCCGTTTTCAAAGATGGCTTCGATGTTCTTGGAGGATACCGCCAAGTTTTTTACGATACCGTTGATGTCGGTGAATTGGAGGCGTACGAATTTGATTTCGTATTTTTTGATTTGTTTGACTGCGTTTTCTACGTTTTCTTTCCAAACTGCGTCTTTGAAGTTTTTCATTTTTTCATGTCCTCACATTAGCTTTGGTGTTTTGGTTTTCATATGTTATGGAAAACACATTTATCATAAACATATATAAGTTTATCGCTGTTTTTTGTGTATAAACGTTCAATGAAATTCCAAATTATTGGAATAGTTAGTGCTAGGCTTTATATAGCACGCGACAGAAGAAGGGCAAAAACCCACTTGCTAAATCTCTCTACGCAAGAAATCGCCAATATCTGAAATGTTTTTAACCGCAACTTCACCCTTCTTCGCAGCTTCACCCAAACTGCCAACTATCCTGCCGAAACCCAAACACTCGCCAAACTCGTTCAGCACCAACGTGTGGTCCCGTTTCCTCCGCGAACCATGCACAGCCACTATTCCTTTCCCGAAAACATCTCTACCGCAAATAAACAGCCACGCCGCTTTATTTTCAACAACAATCTTGTTAGCTTCCCCCTCAGCAAGCATAGCCAACAAGTTAAAACTCGGAAAGAATTTTCCATTCTTAACCTTTCCCAGATAAGTCCCAGCATAATAGAAGTTTTTCCGGGCAACTTCCAGCAAAGCCTTATTCAAGAGAAAATATCGCCCAGCCCTGTTTACCGTTAAATCAGCGTTCAAAGAAAACCTTGCACCAACCTGAACCGCAAACTTCATAATCGCCTTCACAGCTTACTCTCCCTCTTCTTAAGTTTACAGGCAAAAAAGCCTTGAGTTTCGCCGGGCCAAATTCGCCTACACCACTCCACCGAAGCATCCAAGCGGCTTCCAAAAACCTCAGTTAACCCTTTATCACCGTAACAGTCAACTTCTTCAATCCGGAGGTCCAAATGCTTCACAGCCCAATCCATGTTAACCTCGTTTTCCTCAGGCTCCAAAGAACACGTTGAATAAACAAGCTCCCCATCGTCACTAAGACAAGCCGCAGCTTCAGCCAAAATTTCCCTTTGCAGCCTCGCGTTCCGCTCCACATCCTTCAAAGTCCGCCGCTTAAACCAATTCCTATCCGCAGCGAAATTCCCAGAGCAAGGCGCATCCAAGAGAACCCTGTCAAACTTCAATTTCAAACGAGAAACCTGCCGCGCATCAAGCTCATAGACAACCGCGTTACTGACATGACACCTCTCCAAATGATTCGCCAAAGCAGCCAAACGCCGCTTTCTAACATCTAAAGCCACCACCACACCCGTGTTCCCCATCAAATCCGCCAACTGCACCGTTTTCCCACCAGGCGCAGCACAAGCATCCAGCACAGTCTTGCCCTTCAAGTCAGTGAATAACGTGGCGGGAATTTGAGCGGCAGCCTCCTGAACCGAATATAACCCCAACAAGTACTCGGCAGTAGCGCCCACGGAAACCTTTGAGCCCAGAACCCAATAACCAGTTTCAAGAAAAGGAACCTTCTCAACCTCAACGCCTATAGCTTCCAGCCTTTCCTCAAGGCTTTTACCCTCAATGTTGGTAATGTTTAGCCTGATTGCCTGTCTGGGTTTAACATCTTTAAGCTTCCAACCTAACCGCTCATAACGATCAACAAAGAATTCCTTGCCAGACATCAACCGTACGATAACCAACCGCCAATAAAAACCTTTCAAGACGCGCTTCTAAACTTGACTAACCAGCATATTTGCCGCCTATTTGGAGCCTAATAGAAATTCATTGCAGAAACCTATAGGGTGTCTATTCTCGGGAGTGCGAAGCGGTGTGTATCAGCATGCTTTTATTAGCGACGGTAAACTACAATAGCAAAAAACGTGTATCACATTAACGAAGGCATATGAGTATGGTGAGTCTCAGGGCGCATGAACTGAAGTTTCTTTCTGCGTTGGATAAGCTGGATGGTAAAGCTTCAGTGGAGCAGTTAATCAGCGAAGCCGAGTTGTCTGACGCTGCGGTTATGCGGACAGCTTTGACTCTGCAGGAAAAGAAGCTTGTTAAGATACATGCAGAGCCGCAAGTTATGGTGAAACTTGGTGCTGAAGGTGAAGCTCACGCGGAAAACGGCTTGCCAGAAAGGCGGCTCGTAAAGGCATTAGCCGCTTCAGGCGGAAAAGCCGAACTGGACAAAGCCGTCGCAGAAGCAGGTTTAGACATGAAGTTTAAGCAGATCGCGTTAGGCTGGATTCTAAGAAAACGCTGGGCTGTTTATGACTCGAAAGCAAGCACTCTGCAAGTCGTGGATCACCTTTTGCATGAGGTTTCGGTTCTAGAGGGTAACGACGAGAAACTGCTTCGCTACTTGCACGGTAAAAACCAGGCGCCGCTAAACGTGTTAAGCCCTGAACTGCAAGAAGCCGTGGAAACCCTGAAGAAACGGAAACTGCTGACCACGGAAGTAAAAACCCACAGGGTCATAGAAATCACAGATTCAGGCAAACAAACCGCGAAACAAGGCAAAGCGGTTGAGGAAGTCACGCAGCTCACGCCTGAACTTATAATCACGGGTAAATGGCGAACTACAAAACTTCAAAAGTATAATATTGAAGCGCCTGTGGCTAAAACTTGGCCTGGTAAGAAGCATCCTTACCTGAGTTTTCTTGAGGAAGTTCGTGCTAAACTGGTTACTTTGGGCTTCAAGGAGATGACTGGTACCAGCGTTGAGACTTCTTTCTTCAATTTTGACGCTTTGTACACCCCTCAGGATCACCCTGCGAGGGAAGAAAACGGCATCTACTTTGTTAAAGACCCAGAGTTCGGCGACATAAGCGCTTACGAAGCTGCAGTGGAGAACGTTAAGGCTACACATGAGAACGGGTGGACAACGGGGTCAACAGGGTGGCAGTACAATTATTCAATTCAGGAGGCTAAGCGTTTGATTCTCAGGGGACACGGCACGTGCCTCAGCGCAAGGACCCTGTTAAGCCCAAAATTGGAGATTCCGAGCCGGTACTTCTCGATTGCGCGGTGTTACAGGCCCGAAGTTGTGGATAAGACGCATTTAAGCGAGTTCAATCAGGTTGAGGGCATCGTGGTGGACGAGAAGCTTACGCTGCGGGATTTGCTGGGTGTCTTGGAGAAGTTTGCGCTTGAGATTGCTGGCGCAGACAAGGTGCGGTTCAAACCTGACTATTTCCCGTTCACTGAGCCGAGTGTTGAGTTGAGCGCTTACAAGGAAGGTTACGGCTGGATCGAGTTTGGCGGGTCAGGAATTTTCCGGTCTGAAGTTACTTTGCCCTTAGGTGTTAAGGTGCCTGTTATCGCTTGGGGCTTAGGTGTGGATCGCTTGTTTATGATGCGTGCTGGTGTTGAGGATATCAGGGATATTTTCAGTCAGAGCCTTGATTGGCTACGGAGGAAAGAGGTGACTTAACATGCCGACAATAGATGTTGCTTGTGGCGAGTTGGAGCGGTTGCTTGGGTGGAGCTGGCAGGGTGACCTGGAGAAGCTGGATTGGCTTCTAGCGTTTGTTAAAAGCGAAGTGAAGGTTTACAACGAGCAGGAAAACGTGGCAAGCATTGAGTTGAAGGATACTGGTCGCCCTGACTTGTGGAGCGTCGAAGGCTTAGCGCGGACGCTGCGCGGCTTCCTTGACCTTGAGAAGGGACCTAGACGCTACAAAGTTGACGATTCTGCAGTGGAGGTTCATGTTGACGCTGAGCTTAAGACTATACGACCTTACATCTGTTGTTCCGTAGTCAAAGACGTGAAGCTTACGGACGTTGTGATTCGTGGACTTATGCACTTGCAAGATAAACTGGATCAGACTTACGGGCGAAGCAGACAGAAAACATCCATTGGAATTTACGATTTTAATTTGATTTCGCCGCCTTTAAGCTATACAGTTGCAAAGCCAGATGGGATTAGTTTTGTTCCGCTTGGCTTTGAGGAAACAATGAATTTAGCGGAGATTCTCGAGCGCCACCCTAAAGGTGTGGAGTACGGTCACATAGTTAAAGGGCACAAGGTTTACCCGATTCTGCTGGACGCCGAAAGAAAGGTGCTGTCTTTTCCGCCCATCATAAACTCGAATGATCTTGGTAGAGTCACTGAGGAAACGGGGAACTTGCTTGTGGAAGTTACTGGTACGGTGCATCAGACGGTGCTTAACACGCTTAACCTTGTGACGTTGGCGTTGATTGATAGGGGTGGCAAACCTTACGCTGCAGCAATTCGTTATCCTGATGAAGAGTTTTATGCTGTGAAGCAGGTTGTGACTCCAGACTTCCGTAGTAAACAGGTGGATTTGGACGTGGCGTATGCGAACAAGGTTTTGGGGTTGGAGCTTTCTGCTGAGCGGATGGCACAGTGTCTTTTAACTGCTGGTCTTGGCGTCGAAAAAGTCGGTGGTGACAGTATTTCTGTGGTGGTTCCGTGTTATCGTGTGGATGTTATGCATGCGGTGGATTTGGTGGAGGATATTGCTGTTGCTTACGGTTACAATAATATTGAGCCGCTTTGGCGTGACTTGCCTTCAACTGGTGGCGTCAGGGGTCAGCAACGCTTGATTGATGTTTCACGCGAGTTCATGGTTGGGTTAGGTTTTCAAGAGGTTTTGAATTACACGTTGACTAGTCCAGAGAGCCTTTTCGACAAAATGAACCGTGAAAAAACGCGAATAGTGGAAGTTGCTAACCCAAAGGTGGTGACTATGTCGTGTTTGCGGAGTTGGCTGTTGCCGAGTTTGATGGAGTTTCTGGGCAGCAACCAGTCGGTGGAGTTTCCGCAGAAAATATTCGAGTTAGGAAAAGTTACCCTGCTGGATGATACAAAAGAAACGCGGACTAGGGATGAGGAGTGGCTTGCGGCTGCGACAACGCATCCGAATGCTAGCTTCACTGAAATTAAATCTGCTTTGGACGCGTTTTTCATGAATTTGGGTGTGGAGTGGCATATAACAGAAACTGTGCATCCAAGCTTCATTGAAGGCAGAGTTGGCACAGCAATCGTTAATGGCGTGGACATGGGCGTTTTGGGTGAGGTTAATCCTCAGGTGCTGGAAGCGTGGAAGCTTGAGAATCCTGTTGCTACTTTCGAGATAAATGTGCAGAAAATAATCGCGAATAAATTAGGTAAATAACCAGAGGCGGTTACATTTAACGGTGTTTAGGGTCGGGTGGGTTTGTGGCGGATTTTAATTTTGATGTGGAACTGAGGAATCCTTGTGGCGAGCAGAAAGACCATTGCCTAAATTGTCATAGCCATTTCATGGCGGTTAGACCTAACATACGCGGTGTTGTTGTTACCAAGCGTTTTTTCAAGGACTTGAAGGATGAAGAAAAAGCGAAGGCGATTGTGCGAGATGTTCTTGACTGTTCTAATGCTGATTTCTATGAACTGCACAAGTTTGAAAAGCACCTGGATGGTTGCATGGTTTTCAGAGCTAAAACGGAAGGGATGCATATAGTTTACTGCGTGGACAAGGACATGCGGATAATCTTTATGCGTGTGTTCAAAAACTTCAAGGAGTACGAGAAGTTCCTAGATAACAAAAGAGAACTCACCAAGTTTATAATGCGTGCATGATTGAGCTGTGGAGGCGTGAATTTTTTGGATGAAAATGTGGATGACGCAACAATTAATGAAGCCGAAGAAGTCCAAGACGAAGCTTTGGAAAAGGAAGACGAGAAGAAAAAAGCAAGACTCCGAAAAAGAGGACCATACCGAAAAGCACATGCCAACTGGTAAACAGCATAGAGACTATTATGTGATTTTTGGTCTATACCCCCTTTATATATAGAGTGAATTATAGCTTGAACTAATACGTGAAGCAAGATTTCCTTATTTGATGCCCTAACTCGTTTGCCCTTTAGCTTTTGTGATAACCACTGCGTTTCCTTTTATCTCGATTTCAACTTTTTCTCATTCTGTAAAGGGGAATGTTCCGTCTCTGGCGACTTCGGTGGGGATATTTGTGGGAGTTTTTAACGCTTAATCTTAAAATCAGGCGCGCGCTTGCTAAATATCCGAAAACATACAGGTATCTTTAGATATCTAAACCATCTCTGGTAACACTAATGTCAACTTCAAAATTTCCATCCAGAAAATTCGTCTCTGTGGACCCAAGCAAATGCACTGGTTGCGGGATTTGTGAGTATGCTTGCGCTCTCGAAAAAGAAAAAAACAACATAAACCCATTACGCTCCCGAATACGGGTAGTTCGAATGACTCCCATGTTCAACTTCGCTCTCGCCTGCAGATTCTGCAAAGACGCCAAATGTTTAACTGCCTGCCCAGAAAAAGCCCTATCTCAATCAGAACAAACAGGCATTATAAGGGTAGAAGAAGAGAAGTGTAAAGGCTGCGACTGGTGCATACAAGCCTGTCCACACGGCGGCATTACAATCTATTCGGACGCGTACGCGCGCATAGCCGTAGCTTGCGATCTCTGTGATGGAGAACCGAAATGCGTAGAGTTCTGCCCCGAAGAAGCCTTAGAACTAGTTGGAACAGACGAAGAGGCTGAAAAACGCTTCAATGAAGCCCTAAAAGAGCTTCCAGCAGAAATTGAACGTTTAACCAAAATCATTAAGAATAAAGACTGGAAACCCCTGCTTGCGAAAGCAGAAGAAATGTCCCTAAGAGTAAGCGAAAAACTTGAATCTTTGAATAAGAAAGCAACGGCTGAAAATGAAAATAAATAGTGAAAAACTCGTTAGCGTAAGTTTTGCTGATTCATTCTAGTAGATTTGTGCTTTTTGAAGTAGACAAGCAAACTTATGCCAGC
>JAFGLT010000103.1 GCA_016927895.1 Candidatus Bathyarchaeota archaeon
TAATGGGCGCCTACTGCTTCGAGTGGCTAGAAAGCAAAGGCGTTGAAACACATTACAGAGGCTTAGTTGACGAAAACGGACAAGTCATCACTTTCGAAGATTTGACGGCGCCCACCAGCAGCATGGAAGTTAACTTAGTCAACGTATACAAGCCAGAAGCGCGTGACGTCAAAGGAAAAGTCATGTACGACTACAGCTTTTACACGCCGAACCTGAATAACTGCCTGATTCCTCTCGAAGTAATATACCGCAACGGTTTACCTGAAGGCTCCTCCGTGTTCAAGCGGCTTGAGCAGGGAAAAGTAACCCTGAAGGAGTTAGGGTTAGACCACCACCCGCGTCCGGGAGAACGCTTCACAAAACCCATATTTGACGTCAGCACTAAACTCGAAGAAACCGACCGCTACGTCACATGGAACGAAGCCGCAAAAATCGCAGGATTAACCACTAAGGAAGTAGCAGAGGTTAAAGCTATCCTTTCAAAAGTTAACGATGCAATAAGCCGCATTGCGTCCCACGCTGGACTGACAAATGAAGACGGAAAAATCGAGCTGGCTTTCAACACTGAACGCCGCCTCATGGTTGTTGACGTTGTGGGCACACTGGACGAGTGCAGGTTCACCTACGGCGGCGTACACGTAAGCAAAGAAGTCGCCCGGCAATTCTACAAGAAAACAAGCTGGTACGACGACGTGGAAGAAGCCAAGAAAACCGCTGAAAACAAGGGCGTCAAAGACTGGAAGGCACTTTGCAAGTCGCAGCCTCCAAAACTTGAGGCAAACCTGAAAAACATCATCAGCGGAATGTACATGGCAGCCGCCAACGAGTTAACTGACCGAAAATTATTTGACGCACCGCGACTTGCGGAAGTAATCAAGGAGTACAGGGAAATGGGTGAAAGGAAATGATGGAAACCAAAATAAAAGAAGTAATAAGCGGGTACGACCCCAAAAACATTCGTATCGGCGTTTTAGGCTCACACTCAGCGTTGGAGATTGCTTCAGGCGCAAAGCAGGAAGGATTTGAAACCGTGGTTGTCTGCCAGAAGGGAAGAGATAAAACATACACCAAGTACTACGGCAACATTTTCGACCACACTTTGCTCTTGGACAAGTTCGCGGACATGACCAGCACAACCAACGTGAAAAAGCTGACTGATTTAAACACTGTTTTCGTGCCTAACCGTTCATTCTCGGTTTACGCGGGCTACGAGAACATCGA
Organism: Candidatus Bathyarchaeota archaeon; assembly: GCA_016927895.1. Lineage (GTDB taxonomy): Archaea > Thermoproteota > Bathyarchaeia > Bathyarchaeales > Bathycorpusculaceae > SG8-32-3. The sequence goes on from JAFGLT010000103.1 coordinate 1,222, forward strand.
AGAAAAATTCGCCGTACCCCTCATCGGAAACAGGTACATGCTAAGAACCGAAGAGCGCAACACACCCCGAAACCAGCAGTACCTGCTCCAGACAGCAGGCATATGCACGCCCAAAATTTTCAAGTCACCCAGCGAAATCGACCGGTTGGTAATCGCCAAGGTTCCAGAGAAAACACGCGCCATAGAGCGAGCCTTCTTCTACGCTTCATCCCTAGAAGAATTCGAGAAAACAGCCAAGGAACGCATACGACAAGGCATAATCACCGAGGAAGCATTGGCGGACTCTATCATAGAAGAATACGTTATCGGCGCCAAGTTCAACGCTAACCTGTTCTGGTCACCCCTAACCGACAACATAGACCTTTTAGGCTTCGACCGCCGCATACAAACCGACCTTGACGGCGTGCTAGACCTTCCAGCCCCCGAACAGCTGGAGTTGAGGATACCCACGCAGAACATTGAAATCGGTCACATGGGAGCAACCATGCGCGAAAGCCAGATAGAAAAAATCTTCACAGCTGCAGAACAGTTCGTGGAAACCTGCAAGAAAGAATATCCGCCCGGGATGATAGGGCTTTTTGCTCTTCAAGGCGCAGTGAGTAAAGACTTGAAGTTCTACGTTTTTGACGTGAGCCCCCGCGTTCCCGGGTGCCCGTGTGTTGAGGCAACCTCTCCTTACATGAAATACAAGTACGGCATGGAAGTAGGTCCAGGAAGACGCGTAGCCATGGAAATAAAATGCGCTGTGAAAGAGGGTCGGCTCGCGGAAGTGGTAACGTGATAACAAGCAAAGACTCAGCCGCGATGCTGGAAAAGTACGATTTAAACAAGCTCGCCATAGGCACGTTAGGCTCCCATTCCGCCTTGAACATTTTCAAAGGAGCCAAGGAAGAAGGCTTCCGCACAGTCTGCATATCCACAGAAAAAAACGCCATGCTCTACAAAAAATTCCCGTTAGCAGACGAAATAATCATCGTTAAAGACTTCACTGAACTGCTGAGCCCAGCGCTTCAGGAGAAACTGCGAAGCTTAAACGTCATTTTGATTCCCCACGGCTCATTCACAGCTTACCTAAGCACTGAACAGCTAACCAGCAGTCTCCGTGTGCCCATGTTCGGAAACCGCCAGCTGCTCCACTGGGAAGCCAACCGCGAAGAACAGGCAGACTGGCTACGCAAAGCAGGGCTCCTTTTACCTGCAACCTTCAAAAAGCCAGATGAAATCGACCGCTTAGTAATTGCCAAGCTGCCCGGAGCAAAAGGTGGTAAAGGCTACTTCCTTGCTAATTCGCCTTCGTCTTTCCGCAAGAAGGCTAAGGAGATGGTGGATCGCGGCTTGCTCCGAGAGGAAGACTTGGAGAAGATTCACTTGCAGGAGTACGCTTTGGGCGTGAACGTTTACCCCAGTTACTTCAGCAGCATAATCAAGGATGACGTAGAGTTTTTGGCGGTGGACCGGCGTTACGAGTCCGCCGTGGATGCCATAGGCAAGATTCCCGCGAGCGAACAGCTGGAAATCGATGTGAACCCCACTTACACTATCGTGGGTAATTTCCCCATAGTTCTCCGCGAGTCGCTGCTTCCTGAGCTTATTCGGATGGGTGAAAACGTCCACAAGAAAGCCATGGAGCTTGCGCCGCCGGGAATTATTGGGCCGTTCTGTTTGGAGACTGTAATAACGGACGACTTGAAGATTTACACGTTTGAGATTTCAGCACGCATCGTAGCTGGAACCAACATTGGCATCGGAACGTCTCCTTACGCTTACTTGCGGTACGGCGCGGACATGTACATGGGAAGACGCATAGCACTAGAGCTGAAAGAAGCCCGCGAACAAGGCAGACTCCCCGAAGTGCTAGCATAAGAGAGTAGACAACCACCCGCAAAGGTATAGAAGCTTCATCTAGTGGCTTACTATAGTATTTTCTTCCATAGGAGATAATAAGGAAAACAACATGACTCTACGTTCGGGAGAACGGATTTGGCGGAAAAAGAAAAAATCTACAGTTGGCTATTTGTGAACACAATCCCGTTACTTTATGAAGAGAAAAAAATTGAGCGCCAGAGCAAAATAGAAACCTGGCTGAACCTCTACCAGCTAACCCGAGAACTAAACATTCAACAACCAGAACCGAAAGGAGCTAACTCACCCATTAACTACGTAAGCTAACCCAGACACGCCCGCACAACATCATCAAAAGTCTCACGTTTCCTCTCATTTTTGTAACACCTCAACATGGCAATAACTTCTGCACGGTTTACTTCGCCAAGCACATCCGCTATTGATTTTGCCACTGCACCATAGCTTGTGAAGAAAAACTGGCACGCAGACGTAACATTTGCAGGTTTTCTGTCGACGCTTGCAGTTTCAAAATCAACAAGGAAAGGCTCTTGCTGTTTACTGATGATTATGTGCTTAGGAGCCTTACTGAGCTCTCCATGGTCTAAGCCGATGCTGTCCAGCCGCCAACACTGCTCCAACACCTCACCCAAAACACCACACACTATTGCTTTCTCCTTGTGCGCGTCAAGCCAGTGAGGTAGCAAATAACCGTCGACAAGCTGCATCAAGAGAAAGTTCCTGCTCACGCCAATCAATCTCGGACCAACCTGCACGCTGTTCGCTTTGGCAAGCATCTGAGCCTCATGTTCCAGTCCCGCTCGGACAGCGTCTACTCTGCGAATTTTCAACGCCATCCTTTCCCCGCCTACATGGGCAGCTACGACGATGCCGACGAAGCCTTTACCCAGCACAGGCATGTTGAAAGCGCTTGCTTCCCCAGAGAACTCTACTGTCGTAACGCCGTGCTCACGCAGTTCTCCAAGACGACTTTCCAGCTCAGCCTCAGTTGCTCTAGGATAGCAGAGAATTGATGCATACGGCTCCACACTGAGGTTTTCCGTGAACACTTTTACTGGCGTATTCAATCTTCTTGCCTTCTTTTCCAGAATCAAAAGGTAACTGTGGCGAATTATAAATTTAATAGGCGCTTTTTATTCAGTAAAATCTGTCTTTAAGCAGGTTAAATGGATGCCAAGGTTCAGACACACTGCCGACATTCTGCAGTTTATGGGTAAGAAAGAGTCTATCAGGAACTTGGGAATTCTTGCTCACATTGACCATGGGAAAACCACGTTGACTGACTCTTTGCTAGCTGGCACTGGGTTGCTGGCCCCGCAAGTTGCGGGCTCCGCGAGAGTTCTCGACTACCTTGAAGAAGAGCAGAGGCGCGGCATCACCCTGAAAACCGCCAACATTTCCCTGCTTTACAGAACCGTGGATGGCGCGTTCATAATTAATTTGGTGGATACGCCTGGGCACGTTGACTTCACGGGCAAGGTTACCAGAGCCTTACGCACCATCGACGGCGCAGTAGTCCTTGTTGACGCCGTGGAAGAGGTTATGGCTCAAACTGAGCTTGTGGTTCGGCAGGCGCTTGAAGAACGCGTGCAACCCGTGCTGTTCATAAACAAAGTTGACCGTTTAATCACCGAGCTGCAGTTAAACGCTGAGCAAATCGAGAAAAAATTCACCCACATAATAAGCAACTTCAACGACCTAATCGAAATCCACGGAGAACCAACATTCAAAGACAAGTGGAAAGTAGAATCCACAGGAGACAGCGTCGCGTTTGGTTCAGCTCTGCACAAGTGGGGCTTCACCTTAACCACGGCTCGCCAGAAAAACGTGAAGTTCAGCGACATCATCCACGCGTACAAAACCGCCGGGCACGAAAAACTGCAGAAGTTGCTTCCGCTTTGCAACGCCATCTTGGACATGGCTATCAAGCATGTGCCGAACCCTCGGAAAGCCCAGAAGTACCGTGTGGAAAGAATCTGGAAAGGCAACATGACATCAGAAGTGGGACAAGCCATGGTAAACTGCGACGACACTGGTCCAGCAGTCATGTGTGTAACAAATGTTCAAGCGGCACCAAACAAGGAATTAGTTGCCACTGGACGAGTGTTTTCGGGCACCGTGAAAACAGGAGCCAAAGTTTACCTAGTTAACGCCCAAACAGAAAGCACAATTCAGCAAGTGTCCGTTTTTATGGGTGCTTTTAAGGAACCCGTAAGCAAAGTGTCAGCGGGCAACTTGGTTGCGTTAGCAGGGCTGGAACATGCAAAGGTGGGTGAAACCGTGGTTTCCGCGGAACACAAGGACGGCGTGGTTCCTTTTGAGCAGATAAGGTATGTTTCAGAGCCTGTGGTTACGGTGGCAGTTGAGCCGAAAAACCCTGCGGACCTGCCTGAACTCCTCGAAGCAGTCGACCAGCTTGCAAAGGAAGACCCAAACCTCGCCGCCTCGGTGAACAAGGAAACAGGGGAACACCTCCTAAGCGGCATGGGCGAACTACACCTTGAAATCGCCGTGAAACAGTTAGGGAAAAACCTCGGCAACATGGAAATCTCTGCTTCTTCCCCAAGAGTCGTATACAGAGAAAAAGCTACGCGAAGAGGGATAATCGCCACGGCTCTGAGCCCTAACCAACAGAACAAGTTCACGGTGCAAGTGGAAACCTTAACCAAAAAAACCGTTAACCTAATGGAGCAAGAGTCCAAGTCGCGAAGCGTAGAAGGTGTGCTTGTGGTTGAAGAGCATGAAAACGTGCTGGTGGACTGCACAGGAAAAAATGAGCAGTTACAAGAGGCTTTGGATTTCGTTATTTCAGGCTTCAAGTTCGCGTGCAACGCGGGTCCATTATGCGGGGAACCAATGAGAGGCACGCAAGTCAATTTGCTGGACATTCAGCTTAGCGAGGACGCGGAGCAGTGTAGTCCAATGGAGATCATGCGTGGCGTGGGCAAAGCAGTTTTTGGTTCGTTCTTAACGGCTGAACCTGTGCTGCTTGAGCCAGTCTACACAACCGTTATCTCTACTCCTACCGAATTGGTTGGTGCCTGTTCAAGGATTGTGAACAGCAGACGCGGGAAAATCTCTGCGTTTGAACAGAAAGTCGCCTTCACCGTTCTCACAAGCCACATCCCAGTTGCAGGCACCTTCGGTTTATCCGCGGAGTTACGGTCAGCAACCTCCGGCAGAGCCTTCTGGCAATCCATGTTTGACCATTGGGAAAAAATGCCTACGAAACTTGGAGCGAAAACAATAAAGGAAATTCGAGAACGGAAAGGCTTACCAGTAGAGGCGCCGAGGGCGGAGAGGTTCTTGGAGGAAAAACCGTGAAGCTCGACGGCGTTCCCTTGAACTTGGATGTTACGCTTTGCTGTGGGCAAGTTTTCAGGTGGGACAAAAAAGGCGACTGGTGGTACGGCGTTGCAGGCGGCAAAGTCATCAAGGTGCGCCAAGTCAACGCGGAACTGGAGTTTGCTAACGCAGACCCCGAGTTTGTTGAGAACTATTTAGGGTTGGATGACGATTTGCAGAAAATTGGCGCCAACATCAGCAGGGACACGCACATCAGGAAGGCGCTTCGAGAGTTCTGGGGTTTACGCATAATCAGGCAAGACCCCTGGGAGTGCCTCATCTCATACATCTGCGCAACGTACAAGAATATACCTGCAATAAAGCACATGCTGCTGAGCCTTTCGAGCAAGTTCGGAGAAAAAATAATTCTGGACGGCATGGAGTTCTTCACGTTTCCCACACCTGAAAAACTGGCTAACTCCACGACTAAGGACTTGTTGGAGTGCGGCTTAGGCTACCGAGCCAAGTACGTGCAGGACACTTCGAAGCGAATTTTCGAAAACTATTTCGAACTGGAATGCTTGCGACATTTGCCTTACACGCAAGCCAAGAAGCAAATCTGCAGCTTCGCCGGTGTAGGCCCCAAAGTGGCTGACTGCGTCTTACTGTTTTCTCTGGGAAAAACCGAGGCTTTCCCCGTGGACAGATGGGTTGAACGTGTCATCTTGAACCATTACGCCGATAAGCTTCCACTTGAACTGGCGCAAAAGCTTCAACAGAGAGAGGGACTCGCCAACGGCGACTACGCCAAGCTCAACGTTTTCGGCAGAGAATACTTCGGGAAATATGCGGGTTACGCTCAAGAATACTTGTACCACTACGAGCGAATGAATCCCCTACCATGCGGGGTCGAGTGAGCGGCTGGAGCCTCGAAAACGTTTAAATTTGGTCAAAAACAGCATTACTAAAGGAAACCCTTGTGCGGGCCCGTAGCTCAGCTAGGCTAGAGCGCCAGGCTCATAACCTGTCGGTCGCCAGTTCAAATCCGGCCGGGCCCACCATCAACTTATTCGCATTTTAGCTAAGACTTGGTGGAAGCGTGTTCACTGCTGTGTTACTTCACATGTTTCAATTTGGTTTTCAAACGTCTGAGGGTTGAGATGGCGTCGGGTGTTCCGAACAGTTTGATTTCTATGGCGTCGTGTTCGCATTGGATGTAGCATTCTAAGCATTTGGTGCATTTTGCGAGTGAGCCTTTGTCGAGTAGGTTTATCCCTTGGGGGCAAACTTTTTCGCATCGTTTTTGGTCAATATGGCGGCACACGGCGCAGTAGTCTAAGTGGTAGTCTTCGCATGTTTCGGGGCATCCTTTTTCCACGCATTTTTCATCTTTCACGGTTGGTTTGAAAAGTGGGCTGAACCCTCCAGCGATGTTGAGGGTGGCTCCTACTGGACAGATTTTTCTGCACCAGTACCGTTTCTCCCTTAAACTTGCAAGTACCGCTATAACTGGAATCGCCCATAGTTCAACGATGATGGGCATCATTTTCCCGGTAATGCTGGTCAACGATTTGAGGTGAAACATACCTCTGTTTAATACTCCTATTGGGCATATGCTGCAGAAAACGGGAAACCTGAATACCGCGGAGCCTACAAGCGCGGACACTAAAACTCCGTTTGCTACCGTTGCGTTTTTGTTGGCTAGGAACCTTCCGAAAGGACAAGTCGGACAAATGAAACTGGTTTCTGTGTTTCGTTTCTCTTTGTTTTGCTCGGTCCGCTTTTCTCGTTTCATGTTTGTTTTAGGCATGAAGCGTTCAACGGCTTTGTCGAAGCAGTCAATAATTGTTCCCAGCGGACAGACCCAACCGCAGAACACGTTCCCCAACAAAAAAATTGGAATAAGGAAAAGGAAGAGCGCCACTAACGTTGACAGAAGAAGCGGACCAATCACTTTGCCTGTTAGCAGAGCCTGCAAGCCCCCCATAGGACAAATAAGCCAAGCGCCTGGCCCCACATAGTCATACGAAACCAGTAACAGACTACAGACTGACTCGCTATAGGGCAACGTGAGAAGCGGCAACTGGTTCAAGCCTCCATAAACTAAACTGTACACGGGCAACGGTGGAGCCACAACGAAGTAGGTTATAGGCAAAGTGAAAAGCAGCAGAAAAGCAGCTTTAACTGACCACCTGAAGTACCGGATAGTTTTACGGCGACCCCTTTTCTTTTCACTCAAAACGTTCACTGCTTACTTTAATGTTGTTTTCGCTACACTATGGAAAAAGAGAATTAAAGCCAAAAATACTTTTCTAAGGTCGCAACTCACCGAGTATGGAGGAGGCGGTCGCTGTTTTTAGCTGAATTCTGTGATTATTTCGTCAACCGTCATTATCTTCGCGTTGTAAACGTTCTCTAAGTACTTCAAGCCCTGCTCGTGGTCTTCTTGTGTAAAGGCTTCCACTCCGTCTTTGGCGACTATAATGTGGTATCCTCTGAAGAAAGCATCCGCAGCCGTGTGCCTGACGCACATGTGCGTGTGCAAGCCGCCTAGAACAACGGTTTTCACGCCTTCTCCCTTGTACAAGCTTCGCAGCAGCGGGTCTAAACCTGTTTCGTAGAAGCCGCTGTACGTTCGCTTCTCCACTAAGTAGTCTTTCTCAGAAGGCTTAAGCTCAGGAATAACTTCCGCGCCTTTGGTGCCTTTGATGGCGTGATCTCCCCATTTCTCCACAACCTCCGGGTCCTGCGGATAATGCGCATCGTTGCTATAGATGACTGGCACGTCATTTTTGCGTGCTGCCACAATCAGCCTTTGCAGGTTCGGTATAATGTACTTGGTTCTTTTAACTTCCAGTTTTCCAGTAACAAAATCATTCAGCATGTCCACAACAATTATCGCTGGATTCTCCAAAAAGAATCACCACCAAAAACAAGCGCAAACACACATTTTAACCTTACCCAGCTACGATTCTGGTAAGTTACCCAACATGATAGGAAGGAAAACGTTATTCTTTGTTCAGAGTGGACTGTCCCTCGGTGAGTTTTTCTGCGCCTTTTCTCTGCAATAGCAATGTGTCTTCTAGCCGGATTCCGCCGTAGCCGACAAGGTAGACGCCAGGCTCCACAGTTACTACGTTGCCCTCCGCCAGTACATCTTTGCTGTCGGGGCTTAAGGTGGGTGGTTCATGAATTTCCAACCCGACACCGTGACCCAGATTGTGCACGAAGTACTCGCCGTAACCTGCATCTGCAATTATTTTTCTAGCGGTAGCGTCAACATCTGCAGCTTTAACGTTCGGCTTTACTGCTTCAAACGCTTTTTCCTGTGCGGTTTTCACGACTTGGTAGAGTTTCTCTTGCTTCTCTGAGGGTTTTCCAGCCGTAAACGTTCGTGTCATGTCGGAACGATAGGACTTGTACGTGGCGCCCACGTCGACAACCACTAGGTCGCCTTTCCGGATTTTTCTGTCAGAGCAGCCGCCGTGAGGAAACGCTGAGGAAACGCCTGACGCGACAATAGTATCAAAAGCCGTGCCGTAACAACCCTGCTTTCGCATGGCGTACTCGATTTCCGCTGCCACCTCGTATTCTCTCATGCCAGCTGCCAAGGTTTCACGGGCGGCGCGCATGCCTTCGCTTGTTAACTCAGCAGCTTTGCGCATTAACTCGATTTCTTTGGCGTCCTTGACTTTGCGGAGGTCCCTGATGAAGTTGGGGTCGGTTGCAAGCGTTTTTTCGCTTCCTAAAGACTTGGTCAGGGCGCGCCAGCTTTCAATGGTCAACGAGTCCACTGCCAGCTTCTCGATTTTGAACGCTTTAGCTTGCTTCGCTATTTTATCAATCAAGTTTTCGCCACGCTCAACCAACTCCACTTTAACTTCTGCCAACTCTGCCTTTGCTTGTGCATAGTTGACGCCGTAAACGTAAACAGTGTTTTCACCATTCTCTGGAATTAACAGCGCACTTGCGCCCGAAAAACCAGTGAAGTAAGTCAGGTTACTGCTGTTGAAAACTATGAAGCTGTCAAACCCGCCTTTCCTAAAGGCTACCTGTTTTAAAGCGTTTATCCTATTCAAAGTGGTCGCCAATAAGTAGATTGCTGGCTGCTAGGTTTAACGCTTTCGCTTTTTATCCACCAGTGACGACTGGCAGGAAAACCAAGTGGTCGCCGTCTTTAAGCGGGGTTTCCAGCCCTTTCAACTGGTTGAGCATTACACCGTTCAATGATAAAATGTAGAATGGTTTCAAGTCAGGGTCTTTCGGTTCGTAGACGGATTTTTTGAAGGCGTCCCCGTATTTTTCAGCGAGCATAGACAATAAATCAATTAATGAGGCGTCATCTTTCAGATGTACTTGTTCTTCTTGTTTCAAGCCTAAAGTTTGTTTGATGCTTCCCAAATAGTCGACTGTCAATTTCAACAGGGGTCACCCCACGTCAAGAATTACAAGTGCTAGAGACGTTATATAATCATTTCTTAACAAAAATAACACAGGTTAACATGCTGTGTGACGTAAAAACGGCGGTTTTGAACCGAATTCACTTTTAAAGCATGTCGGAAGTCTATTCATCGATTTCACGCTTGGAAATCCATTAAGTTAATATACTTTTTATTGACGGTATATAAGCCAATAACACGTTTGGGAGAGGAAAATTGAATGTTCGCTTACGCGGGTAAAATTTTGCGTGTTAATCTTACAACTGGAAAGATTTCCACTGAACCTTTGAGTGAAAAACTAGCTAAAGAGTACATTGGGGGTATAGGGCTCGGCATTAAGTTGCTCATGGATAACTCTAAACCAGGCACGGACGCGTTTGACCCTGACAACCCTTTGATTTACATGACTGGACCACTCAGCGGAACCTTGGGTCCAACAGGAGGAAACAGCTACGCCGTCGTGTCCAAATCTCCAGCTACTGGCGGTGTCGCCAATGCTGAATCCCACGGATTCTTCGGTCCAGACTTTAAACGTGCGGGATACGACGCTATCATTATCACGGGCAAGGCACCCGTGCTGTCTTATCTCTGGATTGACGACGACAAAGTTGAAATCCGAAACGGTGAACATCTGCAGTATAAAACTGTTAACGAAACCGACAATATGATTCGGGAAGAACTCGGCGACTTCTACATCCGCGTCTCAGCCATCGGTGAAGCAGGGGAGAAGCTCTGCAGGTTTGCAGCCATAATAAACGACGAGTTCCGCGCCATCGGAAGAGCTGGCTTGGGCGGCGTTATGGGTTCAAAGAACCTCAAGGCGGTTGCTGTGCGTGGAACACACGATGTTAACGTTGCAGACTTTGATGGTTTCAAAGAATTTATCAAAATGATTTATGAACGCATGAAGGGGCCAGCGACCAAGAAATACAAGACATTGGGCACACCTGAAAACGTCTTGGTTCTTAACTCGCTGTCAGCATTGGCAACGCGAAATTTTACTAATTCTCAGTTTGAGGGTGCGGATAAAGTTAGCGGTGAATGGTTAAACGAGCATTACGTAAAGAAAATCGTTGGTTGCGCGACTTGCGGGATGCGTTGCGACCACATTGCCGTAGTGCCTGAGGGACCTTACAAGGGTTCAACTTCGCGGTTGGAGTTTGAGTGTTTGTGGTCTATGGGTCCACTTTGTGGTATTGACCGCTTGGACGCGGTTATTGAGGCTATGCGCATCGTGAACGAGTATGGTATGGATGGCATTTCTATTGGTGTGGTGGTTGCTTTTGCTATGGACTGTTACGAGCATGGCGTGATTACGAAGGAGCAGACTGACGGCATTGACTTACGTTTTGGGAATGCTGAGGCGCTTATCCAGATTATTCATAAGATTGGGAAGCGTGAGGGTTGGCTTGGCAACGCGTTGGCTGAGGGTACGGCGAAGGCTGCGGAGATTATCGGCGGTGACGCTTGGAAGTATGCTTGCCACATTAAAGGATTGGAGCTGCCAGGCTACGACCTGAGGACATTGAAAACTGCAGCGCTTGGGTTCAGTGTTTCGTTCCGTGGTGCTTGCCACTTGAGGAACGGGGCATATTCGCCTGACGTTAAGGGCAAAGTGAACCGTTTCAAGATTGAGCCTGGAAGGGGGAAAATGATCGTTCCTGACGGCCACACTTACAACGTTATCGACTCGATGATTCTGTGCAAGTTCTCAAGAGGCACTTACTATGACGGCAACAAGGACTTGGCGAAATATTACACGTTAGCTACTGGTATTCCAATGGAGCCTGATGAGCTTATGGTTATCGGCGAGAGAATCGAGAACCTTGCGCGGCTGTTTAACGTTCGTGAGGGTAAAGGCACAAGGGAGTATGATACTTTGCCTTGGAAGATTAAGAATGTTCCTGTTCCTGAAGAAGGTCCTGCGAAGGGTGTGTGCGTCAGTGATGAAGAGCATCAGTTGGGATTGGATGAGTATTACGCGGCGCGCGGCTGGACCAGTGATGGTGTGCCAACGGTTGAGAAGCTTAACGAGCTTGGTCTCGGCGACTATGCTTATATTGTGAAAGACTTGGCTAAGGGAGGGAAAGCGTAATGGTGCGTGCTCAAGACCGCAAGTTCGTTTCCGCTGACCCTGAGAAATGCATTGGATGCGTCGTTTGCGAGTACGCTTGTTCCATGGCAAATGATAACACCTTTAACCCTAACAAGTCAAGAATCCGCGCGTTGCGTTTGGGTCCTCTTAATAATATAGCTGTGACGTGCAGGCACTGCGAAGCCCCAGCATGCGTGGCTGCTTGCCCAAGGGACGCTCTACGCCAAGAAGAAGACACTGGAATAATCGTGGTTGACGAGGAAGCATGCGACGGCTGCGCTTGGTGTATTAGCGCGTGCCCATTCGGAGCCATGATGATGCATCCAGAGAAAAAAGTGGTGTTCACCTGCAACAGCTGCAAAGACCAACCTGACGGCCCACAATGCGTCAAGTGGTGCCCTGAAGAAGCGTTAACTTTCGTCTCAGCTCAGCAACTAGCTCAGAAATCGAGAATAACCGCTGTGAAGAACCTGTTCCAAGAAGCCAAAGAGAAAAAAGTAGAAAGCAAGTAGAAAGCTGCAAAACAATCAACCGCTTTTCCTTTTTTATTTTTTAACTTTTTTGTTTAGCGTCAGGTTTTTTGTTTTCAGGGTCCAAAATTTTGTTTGGTTTTCGGTTTTTATTCTAGTTTTTTGTATGCTATGGTGAGTAGGAATAGTAGGACTGCGGTGAAGACTATTAGGCCGCTGGTTGTAATGTCGGATGCTGCTGAGAACAGTATACCTAGGACTGTGCTTGTTATGCTGAAGGCGACGGCTGTCAGTATTGTTTTTCTGAAGGATAGGTTGAGTTGTAGTGCTGAGAGTCCGGGGAGGACGAGGAGTGCAACGACGAGGACTGTTCCGATGACTTTTATTGAGAGTACGATTGTTGTGGCGACTAGTAGGTCGAAGGCGAGTGACAGGGTGTTGGTGGGTATGCCCATTACGCGTGAGTCGTCTTCGTCGAAGACTATGGATAGGAGTTCTCTGCGGAAGAATCCTAGGAATAGGATGACGATGATGCCGAGTAGCGACACTAATAGTAGGTCTGCTTGGTCTATGGTTAGTATGGAACCGAAGAGGTAGCTGAAGAGTTCGACGTTGAAGCCGTTGGCCATGCTTATTATGATTAGACCGAGGGAGAAGCCTAGTGCGAGCATGACGGCGATTGCGGAGTCTGAGGGGGCTAAGTTTTTTCGTCTCATGTAGGATATACCGAGGACTGATAGTACTGAGACGGCGAGGGCTGTTAGTAGGGGGTTTATGCCGAGGAGTAGTCCTAGGGCGATGCCGCCAAATGCTGTGTGGGAGATGCCGTCGCCTATCATGGCTTCTTTCTTGAGGATTAGGAATAGTCCTACGGCTGCGCATGCTGCTGCGGCTATGACTCCGCCTAGGAGTGCGGTTTGGAAGAAGCCGTAGCCGAGGAGGTTTAGTATGTTAATGGGTGTCATTGTTGAAGACTCCGTGGCATTCGTGTCTGTGGAAGACGAAGTGGAAGTGTTCGCCGTATGCTTTTTTAAGGAGCGTGTTGGGGTCGAGTCCGCTGGTTATTTCTGCAATTTCTACTTGTTTGTTGACGCAGAGTACTTTGGACATTCTGCAGAAGACGCTGGTTAGGTCGTGGGTTACTAGGAGTATGGTTGTTTTTCTTTTGGTGTTTAGGTCGCTGAGTTTTTTGTAGAATTTTTCTTGGGTGGCTGCGTCGACGCCGACAATGGGTTCGTCGAGGAAGATAATTTCGGGGTTTCTTGCTAGGGCTTTGGCTACGAAGACGCGTTGTTTTTGCCCTCCAGATAGTTGTCCGATGCGTTTGTGGGCTTCTTGTGTTAGTCCCATGAAGTTTATGCTGTCGTCGACGGCTTCCCAGTCTTCGCTGGTGTATCTTCTGGCGATGTTTCCTTTTTTTATTCTGCCTAGGGCGACAAGTTCTCTTACGGTTAGGGGGAATTTGCTGTCGAAGCTTGTGGCGGTTTGGGATATGTAGGCGACTTTTTGCCAAGCTTGGAATTTGTCGATGTTTGTGTTGAAGAGTTTTATGGTGCCTTTTACGCGGGGTAGGAAGTTGAGGAGTGCTAGGATGAGGGTTGTTTTTCCTCCGCCGTTGGGGCCTACTAGGCCTACGTAGTCGCCTTTGGCTATGGTGAAGTTTGCGTTTTCGATGACTGTGTCTCCTGATCTGGTTACGTCAACGTTTTGTAGCTCGAGGATGGGTGTGTCTTGTGTTGTTTGTTCGTGTGTGTTCATAATTTTTCATCTGTTATGGTTGTGGGGGTTGGGCTTCTATTCCTGTTTTTAGGGTTTCTAGGTTTAATAGTTGTTGTTGGAGGTAGTTGTTGCCGTCGGCTGGTCCTGTGGCTAGGTATAGTTTTAGGATTGTGACTGTTTTGCCGGTTTGGGTTTCGAGTTCATTTTTGAGGGTTTGGGCGTATTCTTGGGAGTAGACGGGGTCGACGTAAACGACGTATGTTTGGTGTTGTTGCATTAGGGTGATTATGTTGGCGATGGCTGCTGCGCTGGGTTGTTGGTCGGCTGATAAGCCTATTACGCCGTGTTGTGTGAAGTTGTATCTGTCGGCGAGGTAGCCGTATGCTTCGTGGGAGACGAATATGGTGTTTTTTTGTTTGTTTGCTAGTGTTTGGGTGTAGTTTGCGTCGATTTGTTCTAGGCTGGCTTTGAGGGTTTCCCAGTTGTCTGTGTAGTAGGTTTCGTGGGTTGGGTCTTGCTGCACGAGCGCGTTGTAGATTTTTTCTGCTTGTAGTTTGGCCATGTATGGGCTTATCCATGTGTGGGGGTCGTAATCTCCGTGGTCATGTTGGTCTGCTTCTTCTGTTTCTGTTGCGTGGAGGAGTGGCAGGTCCGCGGTGGTGTCTATGGTGGTGCGGGTTTTTGTGGTTGTTAGGGCGGGCAGGATTTCGTCTTCCATCCAGTGGTCTAGGCCCGCGCCGTTGTAGATTATTATGTCTGCGGTTTCTGTGTTGGTTATGTCTTGGGGTGAGGGTTCCCAGTTGTGGATTTCTGTGTTGCTGGGGACTAGCTGGGTTACTTGGACGTGTTCGCCGCCTATTTGTTCGGTGAAGAAGGCGAGTGGGTAGAAGGTGGCGACTACTTGTAGTTTGTCTGTTTGTTGTGTGGGTGTGTAAGAGGTGGATGTCGCTACAAGTAAGATGGTGATTGTGAGGATTGTGGTGATTATGAGGAGTCTCTGTTTGTTATTCATGAGTTTCATATGTTTGAGTGTTTGATTGTTATTTAAGTTTGTGTTGATGTTAATAATTTTAGTGGCTTTAAGGGAGAAAAATAATAAAATTTATTAACTCTAGTCTGCAAAATTATGAACGGTGCATTTAGTTGACTATCATCAGCTTATCAATTCCAGAGGCGCTTCTGAAGCAGGTGGACACCACCATATCTGAGAGAGGGTTCGCCAGCCGCTCCGAGATTACGCGGCAAGCCCTCCGCTTGTTCCTGAAAGAGGACACCCATATCGAGAACATAGAAGGCGAAATAGTAGCCACAGCCACAATCATCTACAAGGAAAAAGCCGACAGGCAACGCCTACTCGACGCCCAACACGTCTACAGCGGACTCGTCTCAACCTTCCTCCACGCCCACATACACGAAGGCTACTGCCTAGAAGTCATAATACTAAAAGGACAAGCCAAAACCATAAGAAAATTCACAAACACCCTCAGAGCAAACGAACAAATAACCAAACTGAACATCACCATACTAGCCCAACTATAAACCAAGCATATAGGCCGTTAAGTTAGTTAAATTAAATCTTAATGCAAAAAAATGTTGGAATCAGATGGCACAAGGCAGAACAGGCAAAGTTATACATGGAAAAGCCAGCGTGTCGAAAATGGTTACGTTTACGCCCGATTTTCAGATTAAAAATTGAACTGTAGCTACATAACCTTTTAATCCATCTGTTATACGAGCGTTAAACGAAGAAGGTTAAACCCTCATGGTGACCACCAACCTTGACAAAATCTTCAACCCGAAAACAGTAGCCATAATCGGAGCCAGCGACAAAGAAGGCTCAGTCGGAAACGCCATAGTTAAAAACTTCACAGAACTAGGCTACAAAGGAAAAGTTTACCTCGTTAACCCACGCACCCCAGAAATCCTCGGAATAAAAACCTACCAAAAAATAGAACAAATCCCCGGAACCATCGACCTAGCCATGATTGCAACACCAGCAAAAACCGTCCCAGCCATCATGGAAGAATGCGGACAAGCAGGAGTAAAAGGCGCAATAATCGTCTCCGCAGGATTCAAAGAAATAGGATCAGAAGGCAAAGCCCTCGAAGACAAAATCCTCCAAATAAAAAACAAATACGCCATGAGAGTAATCGGCCCCAACTGCATAGGCATAATCCGCCCCCGAAACAACCTCAACGCTACATTCACAAACAAAATGCCTAAACCCGGCAAAATAGCCTTCATATCCCAAAGCGGCGCACTCGGCTCCGCCATCCTAGACTGGGCAAACCACGAAAACATAGGCTTCAGCAACTTCGTCTCCATCGGCTCCATGCTCGACGTAGACTTCGGAGACCTCATAGACTACTTCGGCACCGACCCCCAAACAAAAAGCATACTCATGTACGCAGAAGGCATAACCCAAGCCCGCAAATTCATGAGCGCCGCCAAACACTTCGCCCGAACCAAACCCATCATAGTCGTAAAATCAGGCAAATACACCGAAAGCGCAAAAGCCGTAGCCTCCCACACAGGCTCACTCTCAGGCGAAGACGCAATCTACAACGCAGCATTCAAACGCGCCGGCATAGTCCGAGTAGAAGAAATCGAAGACCTCTTCAACGCCGCCGAAGTCCTAGGAACCCAACCCCTACCACACGGACCCAATCTAGCAATAATCACAAACGCAGGCGGACCAGGAGTCATGGCAACCGACGCATTAATCGCAAAAGGCGGCAAACTCGCCAAACTAAACAAAAAAACCATGGACGAACTCAACAACGCCCTACCACACTTCTGGAGTAGAGGCAACCCAATCGACGTCCTCGGAGACGCAGGAGCAGAACAATACAGAACAGCAGTCGAAGCCTGCCTAAACGACGAAAACATCAACGGCATACTCATCATATTCACCCAACAAGCAGTCTCAAAAGCAATTGAAGTAGCCAACACCATTGTAAACCTCATCAAAAACAAAACATACCAAAACAAAACAATAATCACCAGCTTCATGGGCTACGGCGCAGTACAAGAAGCAAACAGCATCCTCAACGCAAACAACATACCAACCTACTCCACACCAGAAAACGCCATCAAAACATACATGTACATGTACCAATATGAACGCAACGTCCAACTCATCTACGAAACACCCGAAGAACGCCCAATAGACACAGCACCACCTAAACGACCAATAATGGCCATACTCCGAAACGCAGCAAAAGAAAACCGAGAACTACTAACAGAAGACGAAGCAAAAAAACTCCTAGACTACTACAATTTTCCAGTCGTAAAAACAGAAGCCGCCACCACCCCAGAAGAAGCCGTCGCCTTCGCCCACCAAATCGGCTACCCCGTAGTCCTCAAAATCCTTTCACCCCAAATAACCCATAAAACCGACGCAGGCGGCGTAATGCTATACTTGGACTCCGACATAGACGTCAAACAAGCCTTCAACATCATCATACACAGGGCGAAAAAATACAACCCGAAAGCCGAAATACTCGGCGTCACAGTTCAACCCATGATAAGCATGAAGGGATACGAAATTATATTAGGCGGAAAAACCGACCCCATTTTCGGCCCCATAATCCTATTCGGCATGGGCGGTGTAGGCGTCGAACTCTTCAAAGACTACTCAATAGGTTTGCCACCGTTAAACAGTACACTCATCAGAAGAATGATGGAAGAAACCAAGGTCTACCAGCTTCTGAAAGGCTACAGGAACGTGCAACCAGCAAACCTCAAGCTGCTAGAAGAAACCATGGTACTGTTCTCACAGTTGCTTGTAGATTTCCCACAGATAAAAGAAATCGACGTCAACCCACTTCTAATAAACGAGAAAGAAGCCTGCATTCTAGACGCTAGAATAACAATTGACAAAAGCAAGGTTTTCAAAAAGCTTGAGCCTCACGAGCACTTGGTGATAAGCCCCTACCCAAAGAAATACGAGAACCCGTGGACACTTAGGAACGGGCAAGAAGTGCTTCTAAGACCCATAAAGCCGGAAGATGAGCCTATGTGGCTGGAAATGTTCCAAAGCTTCTCCGAAGAATCCATACGGTACAGGTTCTTCCAGATACTTAAGGACACCCCACACGAGGTTCGCGTGCGCTACTGTAACATTGACTACGACCGCGAAATCGCCATAGTAGCCGAACTCAGCGAAGAAGACCACAAAAGAATATTGGGCGTAGGCAGAGTAAGTATCGAACCTGACGGAAAAACTGGGGAACTCGCTTTCATAATCGGCGACCAATGGCAAGGACAAGGTTTAGGAACCAAAGTAGTGGATTTCGTCCTCGAAATAGCAAAAGAAATGCACGTTGAAACCGTCTACGCCATAATGCTTCCTGACAACCGCAGAGCTTTAAACCTGACAAAGAAAATGGGCTTCAAACTTGACTACTTAAGCGACGGCACAGTGAAAGGAACACTTGACCTCAGAGATGAAATGCCCAGCGAAAAATGCCCCGAACCTAAAAGCCCAGAACCAACGCTTGAAGCAGACAAGAAAGACAAGGCTACTTCAGAAAAAGAAAAAACGGAAAAAATTAAGCTGGAAAATGACGCCCCGCCAGAAGCGGAAGTAACTTCGCTGTAACTGGCAGTGCCTGATGTTTACAGATGTTTTGCTTTTAGACCTGAAGCGTGTTTAAACGAAGTGGACTTTAACGCAGTGTGTCGAACATGAAATGCAGGGGTCATAAGCTCTGACCAGCATTTCTAGAGTCAGTTCAATTTCCTTATGAGTTTTGTCCATAATTTTTGGCACTAAAGCTTTCATGTCTAACTCGATGTTGCCGTGGTTCTGGTTTGTTGGGATAACGCAGTTGGCTTTTGTGCAGATGCCGTCTTTGTTATACGTGTAATCATGGAACAGAATTCCCCTGGGCACCTCAACGCCTCCGACACCTTGACCGGCCTTAACCTTGATTTTGGGCGAGTTATAGTCTGGTTGACTCTTCAAGCCTGCGGCTTCAAGTTCATTGATGAGTTTGATTGAGTCTTCTACGCTGTGAACCACTTCTACTAGTTGCGCGATATTGTTCATGAACGGGTTATGGCATACAGGTTTCAGGTCGAACATCTCAGCGGTTTTCTTAGCTAGCGGAGAGAGCTTGTCGTAATTGATGTTTAATCTGGCAAGTGCGCCAACCATGTATGATTCGCGTTTGTGTTTTGCTCTTTTTGCAGTTGATTGCGGGACGATGTACTCGTTGGTAAATGATAGATATTCTCTTGCTGGAGCAGCGTCAGTGTCGGTTGACCCGATTTTTCCATCGTAAAGCGCGTATTCGTTAGGACTGGTTAGTGCAATGAACTCAGTTTCCCTGACGAAATCAGGTATTTTTGGCACCAAACTCTTGAGTAAATTCGCAACTGCTTGAAGGTCTTGAACCGAAGCTTTTAGCCTCTCTCTGAGTTCACTTAATTCTTTCATTGATGGTATCTTTGAGAAGCCGCCCGGGATTAGCCTTTGCGGGTGTGTTGTCCTGCCGCAAATCATGTTAGACATTTCATTCGCTAATCTATGTAAACGCAAAACGGTTTTTACTTCTTCAGGATTAGAAGAAGCAAGCGGAATAACTGAGCCAACGCCCATCAGGTCGGGAAGCGCTAGAAAGCCAACGTGTAAGAGGTGGCTTTGCAGGTTCTCTGCGTGCAATGCTAGTTTTCTTAGTTTAAGGTCTTGCTCGCTGATAGTGATTCCCATTGCAGCCTCAGTGGCTTTCAAAGATGCAAGCGTGTGACCTATTGAACATATGCCGCAGATTCGTGAAGTTATGTGGTGTAACTCGCTCCAGTTGCGCCCTAAAACCATGGCTTCAAAGAAGCGTGGGGCTTCAGAAATGTTCCATTCGCATCGCTCTAAACTTCCGTTCCTTACGTTTACGTATATGTTTCCATGCCCTTCAACTCGTGTCACATGATGTAATTCAACATCAAAATTCTTGTTTGCCATTATCTTTTCCTCTCCTGCCAACCGAAATATAACCTAAACTTTTTAATTGCGTCGTCAACCGTGAGACCATATTTTATTAAAATTTCCTTTTGCGAGTTTTCGTTCGGGTTATCCACCAAGCCGCGGCAGCCCCAGCATTTGGTTCCTTCGTTAACGCAACAGGAGTTGCAGCCTGCCCTAGTGACGGGCCCGACGCAGAACTCGCCTCTTTCAAAAGCGCAGATGTTCTCGTTTTTCTTGCATTCAACACAAACTGGATAATTTGGTATGTCTGGCTTCTTTCCAAGTAGAAGTGACTTGACTACGTGGAGGAATTCCTCTCTGTTTATTGGACATCCATGCACGTAAGCATCTACAGGTATCACAGCATCTATAGGTCTCGCTGCATAAGTGTCGAATAGCTTGGCTTTGTCGCCGTACACAGTTCGCCTAACATCGTCTAAGTCTTGGTAGTTTTTCAAAGAGTTAATGCCGCCGATTGTGGCGCAAGCGCCTATGGCGACTACTATTTTCGCGTTCTTCCTGATTTCTTTCAAACGGTCTTCATCTTGAAGTCGAGTGCACGACCCCTCGATGAAGGCTATGTCGTAGTTGTCGCTGTGTTCCTTCATGACTTCTCTGAAACTTACAATTTCAACTTGCTCGAGAAGAGTGAGGAGTTCTTCTTCCAAGTTTGCTACTTGCAACTCGTCTCCTTCGCATCCAGCAAAGTCAAAGAAAGCAACTTTTGGTTTCATTATAATGCCTCCGGTACTCCCTTAATTTTTGAATAATTAAACACTGGTCCGTCCCTGCACACGTATATTTGGTTGATTTGGCAGTGACCACATTTTCCAACGCCGCATTTCATTCTCCGTTCGAGAGAAAGTATTATGTGGTCGTCTGGAACGTTTCGTTTTTTCAGGTCTGCTATAACGAACTTGTACATAATTGGTGGACCAACCACAATTGCGTAAGTGCTTTCTGGGTCGAAATTGACTTGAGGAATCAAAGTTGTAATTACTCCTATGTTGCCTGTCCATAGTTCATTTTCAGGACACCAGTCAACTGTAGGCTTGTATTCTACGTCATCTCTCTTTTCCAGCGCAACCATTTCGTCGCCGAAGAGCAGTTCGCGAGGTTCTTTGCAGCCGTAGAGAAGAGTTACGCGACCGTAATCCGCTCTGTTGTCTAAAACGTAATTGAATAACGACCGCAACGGTGCAATACCAAGACCGCCTGCAACAAACAACAGGTCTTTGCCTTTCAAGAATTCTGTGTCAAAGCCGTGTCCAAACGGGCCTCTGATACCTACTTTGTCGCCTACATTGAGCATATGCAGCCTAGTTGTCACGTTTCCTATTTTGCGCACACAAAGTTGAAAAGCGCCTTTCTTTGTTGGCGATGACGACACAGAAATTGGTGCCTCGCCTACGCCAAAAACAGAAACTTGAATGAACTGGCCTGGCACTTGATTCAGCGTGGAACCATCGTCCAACTTTATTTCGAAAAGCATTTCGTTGGCGGTCATGGGTACTTTATTAATGATAGTTGCCAGTTTAGGAACGTAGTTTATGTCGCCTTCACTTTTAATGTTAACTTCAGGCTCAGCTGGCGCGTCTATCACCACGCCCATGTTGAGGACTTCACTGTACATGTCATTAAAAAGGTTAACAGGGTTAGCAATGTCAGGTAGACAGTTTGACGAGCACCTGCCACAGCCAACACATGAAACGAAGCCAAACCGGTCGAACAAGTACTTTCCTTTCTTGAAGTACCTGTGGCGGTACCTTGTAGGTCTCGTCGGGCGGAAGTTTTCCCCTGAAGCAATCTTGGCGAAGTCTTCTAGGAGGCAACCGTCCCACGTTCTAACCCTCTCGCCATGCTCAAGCGAGAGATGAGGGTCGTCTTTAACGTCAAAACAGTAGCATGTGGGACACACCAGCACACACGAGCCGCAAGCTAAACATTTCTCGGAGTGTTTCTCCCAGAAACCGCTCTGATCATAAGTTTTGTTCAGCATTTCAGGAATGAGCTCTGTTGGAAAATTAAATTTCAACTGAGACATATTCATTATTTCCTGCTTCTTCTGACCTACCATCTGAACGTCCCGTGCAAGCGCGTCTGTAACGTTCTTCGCGTATTTATCAAGGAGTTGCTCGCCTTTCTGGGAGCCGATGTTGATGGCGTACCTGTTGCCGAGGTCAGTCAGCATTAAATCGTAACCGTGGTCTATGATGGCGCAGCCCATCTGTGGAGCAAAACACCGTTCGGACATGTTCTGGATGTTAACACCTATAATTATGGATGCTTTGCGTTTTTCAAAGTAGTAAGGGTCTGACTTGGTTTCCCTGAAAATCTCGTCCATGTGAAGCAAAGCTACAATGTCGTAGGGATGAACACCGAGGATTACTGTTGGCTTGAGGTCAGAAGAGTCCTTAGCGGCGAACCCGTTAGCCACGTTATAGGTTACTAAGGTTTCGCGTTGAGGGAAGAAATACTTCTTCGGAGGAAGAATAGTCACGTCATAATCAAGCCGTAATTCGCTTGCGGAATCTAAATGTCCAAAAGCGAATTTGTTACCTTTCGATTTGACGCCTATAACACTCAACGATTCATCTTTGATTAGTGAGTTAACAAATTTTTCAAAGTCTTCTTTCAAGATTATACGCACGTTTAGCCCTCTTTAAATTATAAGTACAGACGGATTTATTGGAAGTAATTCACACTTGCGTCTTTTAATGTTTTCTATAATGGGGGCGTATAAAAAGTTCTCGAAAAATTAACAGATTTGGGGGTTTATTCTCCTAGAAACCAGTTGAACCAGTTCCGTTCACCCACTTGAAGGCTGTTTACAGATGAATTTTTCAGTTTCTGCATGCGCTAGCTTATATAGGGGAGATTTTGCAGTAGTCCAGCAGAGATATCTGGTGATTTGAAGAATGTTTGAAATCCCAGTGTCGGAGGAATGTATTTTTGTCTACAGATGATAAGCGCCGTTTGGCATTAGAAAAATCAATGAAAGAACATAACTATGAAGAGAGCGCTCTTCTGGAGATACTCCATAGAGCTCAAGAAATCTATGGATATCTCGACAAAGAACTGCTGATGGATATTGCCCAATCGCTTCATTTGCCCCCGAGCCACGTGTTTGGCGTAGCAACATTCTACAGCTACTTCAAGCTTAAACGTCCAGGCCAGCACGTTATCACGGGATGCTTAGGCACAGCCTGCTACGTGAAGGGAGTAGATGAAATCATGAGGGCAATAGAAAAAGAATACAACATAAAACGCGGCGAGTCAACGCCAGACGGAAAACTGTCCCTGCTTGTCACCCGCTGCATAGGCGCTTGCGCAATGGCACCAGCCATCGTTGTGGACGACGAAATGATAGCCAAAGCCACAAAAGAAGTTGTTTTACAGAAAATAAAAGAAGTTCTTGGAGGCGACAAGCCTGAATCTCGCTGACATCCAGAAAATAGCCGAGCAAGAAGTAGATTTTGAAAGAGCCTACAAGTACCGCATAAATGTCTGCTGCTCAAGCGGTTGCGTTCCACTCGGAGCATTAAAAGTTTTAAAAGCATTTGAAGACGCGGTCAAAGAGCTTGGCGTGGAGAAAGAATGCAAAGTCGCCCGAACAGGCTGCCCGGGAACCTGCGCTGTTGGCCCAGCGGTGATGATTGAGCCGGGAGATTACCTGTACCAGAATGTGACGCCGGAAAAAGCCCGAGAAATCGTTCGGGACCAC
The DNA here is from genome assembly GCA_016927895.1 of Candidatus Bathyarchaeota archaeon. Taxonomy (GTDB): domain Archaea; phylum Thermoproteota; class Bathyarchaeia; order Bathyarchaeales; family Bathycorpusculaceae; genus SG8-32-3. Next base: position 24,782 of record JAFGLT010000103.1, read on the forward strand.
GTTGTCCTCGGGTTACCCGTGAAAGAGATGCTTTACAAGAACGAAGCCTTCTACAAAAAACAGCAACGGCTTGTACTGCGAAACGCTGGCAAAATTGACCCGCAGAGAATTCAAGATTACATTGCCATGGGCGGGTACTCCGCCATTGTGAAGTGCTTGGCAACTATGACCCCGCAAGGTGTGATTTACGAGGTTTCAACCAGCGGTCTCAGGGGCAGAGGCGGCGCAGGGTTTCCAACAGGACAGAAATGGGGGCTTGTGGCGCGTGCTCATAGTAAACCGAAGTATATTGTCGCCAACTTGGATGAGGGCGACCCTGGAGTCTTCGCTAACCGCACTTTGGCTGAAGCTGACCCCCACGCCATACTGGAGGGTATGTTGATTGCCGCTTATGCCATAGGCGCAGAGAAAGGATACTTGTACATCAGGTCTGAGTACCCGTTGGCTATTCAAACTTTGCAGAAAGCGATTGCTCAGGCTAGGTCAATCTCGCTTCTCGGCGATAACATTTTGGAAACGGGTTTCAAGTTTGATGTTGAACTCCGCTTTGGCGCTGGAGCCTTCGTGGCTGGCGAGGAAACAGCTATTCTCGCGTCTGTGGAGGGCCGTAGAGCTATGCCTCGTCCGCGTCCGCCATACCCTGCTAACTCTGGTTTGTGGGGGAAGCCTACGTTGATACAGAACGTGGAGACGCTTGCCAACATCCCACTTATCATTCAGAACGGCGGCGTATGGTTCAGCAAAATCGGTACGCCCCGATGCACAGGAACCAAGTGTTTCTCGTTGACGGGTAAAACCAAAAACCCGGGTCTCATCGAGGTACCCATGGGAATTACCTTGAGGGAAGTTGTTTTTGACATAGGCGGCGGAGTCCCAGAAGGAAGAAAGTTCAAGGCGGTGCTGGTTGGTGGTCCCTCAGGCGGGTGCCTCCCAGATACTTTGCTGGAGTTGCCTGTTGATTACGACTCGTTGACTCGGGTGGGAGCCATTATGGGTTCAGGTGGAATCGTGGTTCTTGACGACAAGTCGTGCATGGTGGACACAGCTAAGTTCTTCACGGAGTTCTGCGTTGACGAATCCTGTGGCAGATGTACCCCATGCAGGGCAGGACTTATTCGCATCAAGGAAATTTTTGACGGCATCACTCAGGGAGACGCCAGAGTTGAAGACATTACTACGCTGGAGAAAGCAGGCGTTTACATCAGGGATGCAAGCCTTTGCGGTCTCGGGCAAACAGCACCAAACCCTGTTCTGACGACGCTACGGTACTTCAAGGACGAGTATTTGGAGCATATCCAAGACAAAAAGTGTAGAGCAGGAAAATGCTTCAAGAATAAGGAGGAAGAGGTGTAAGCAATGGGTGATGCAATAGTCACTTTGAAAATCGACGGCGTAGAAGTTCATGTTCCAGAAGGAACCATGATACTGAAAGCAGCTAAAGACAACGGAATTATAATTCCCACTTTGTGCAATTTGGAAGGTTTAACCCCGTACGGCGGATGCCGCCTGTGCCTCGTAGAAATCAGTGGTTCACCGAAACTGTTCGCCGCCTGTATAACACCTGTCAGCAGCGGCATGGAAGTTACAACCCAGTCTGAGAAACTCAAGGAGTACCGCAAGATGGCAGTGCAGTTATTGTTGGCTGAGAAATCACATGTATGCTCGGTGTGCGTGGCTAATGACCATTGTGAACTGCAAAGTTTAGCGAATGAGTTGGGCGTCGACCACACAATGTTCGAGCGTAATTTCACGAAAGAAGAGATTGACTCAACACACGACTTCTTGGTTATCGACAGGAACCGCTGCATACTATGCACACGTTGCATAAGAGTCTGCGACGAAATAGAAGGCGTTCACACTTTAGATCTGAGGATGCGTGGAAAAGACGCCCAGATCATAATGGACTTAGATAACAAGTGGGTTAACTCTTGCTCGTGCACGTCGTGCAGGAAATGCGCTAAGGTTTGTCCAGTCGGAGCCATTTACATTGAAGGCGAACCTGTAGGTCACACCAAGCATAAGGAAATTGCTGAGTTCATCACAGAGAGGAGACAGCGAAAATGCAAGTAACAGAAAAAACTAAAGTTGCGACGATTTGGCTCAGCGGTTGTTCAGGCTGCCACATGTCGTTTCTCGACCAAGACGAATTACTACTGGAGCTAGCCAAGAAAATCAAGGTGGTTTACAGCCCCATCATGGACATAAAGAAGTTCCCCGAAAACGTTGACGTAACATTAATCGAAGGGGCCGTAGCAAACGAAGAACAACTTGAAATGCTTAAAGAGGCACGGGCGCAAACGAAAATTCTAATCGCGCTCGGAGACTGTGCAGTCACAGGGAATGTTACTGCCCTCAGAAACGCTTGGAGAGACAGCGACAAACTCGCTCTTGAAAAAGCGTATGTGGAAAACACCGACAAAAACGCTCAAGTTCCCACTGACGTGCCGAAACTGCTGAAGAAAGTGCATCCGCTTCACCAAGTGGTTAAAGTAGACTACTTCATTCCAGGCTGCCCGCCTTCGGCATCAGTTATCAATTACGTTTTAACTGAATTGCTATCTGGAAGAACGCCTAACATGGAAGGCAAATCAAAATATGGTTGAGGGAGAAAAAATGAGCAAAGAAATTGTGATAAGCCCAATTACGAGAATCGAAGGACACGCCAAAGTAACAATCCACCTTGGAAAAGACGACGCGGTCAAAGACGCGCATTTCCACGTGGTTGACTTCAGAGGATTCGAGAAATTCTGCGAGGGACGTCCGTTCTACGAGATGCCCAGCATAACTGCGAGGTCATGTGGCATCTGCCCAGTAAGTCACCTGCTGGCTTCAGCTAAGACATGTGACGAAATAGTAGGAGTGAACCCGCCGAAAACCGCCATCATGCTGCGACGCCTAATACACATGGGACAAATGATTCAATCGCACGCCTTGAACTTCTTCCACCTCTCCTCGCCTGACATCCTGTTAGGCATGGACGCAGACCCCGCTGAAAGAAACATCTTCGGCTTAATCGAAAAGCAACCTGAACTAGCCATGCAGGGCATCAAACTGCGCAAGTTCGGGCAGGAAATCATTGAGAAAGTAGCTGGAAAACGCATTCACTCAAGCGACTGGATTCTGCCAGGAGGCGTACACTGGCCTCTCTCGAAAAGCAAAGCCGATTACTTGTTGTCTAATTTGCCTGAAGCGTTGGACATTACCATTAAGACGCTTGCAATGTTCAAAGACCGCTTAGACGGGTTAAGTGAGGAAGTGCAGAACTTCGGCAATTTCCCCTCGTATTACATGGGTTTGGTTACGGCTTCTGGCGGACTGGAAATGTACGATGGCAATATACGCATTGTTGACCAAGACGGCAAAATCGTGGCTGACCAGCTTGACCCCTCAAGGTATCAGGAGTATGTTGGAGAAGCCGTCGAGCCGTGGTCTTACATGAAGTTCCCGTACTACAAGCCCTTAGGTTACCCAGACGGCATCTACAGAGTCGGTCCGTTGGCTAGGCTGAATGTGGCTTCGCACTGTGGCACGCCGCTCGCTGACGAAGAACTCAAAGAATTCAAGAAACTTGGGAAAAACGGTGTTGTTCAAAGCACTTTCATGTACCATTACGCGCGGCTCATAGAGGTGCTAACTTGCGTCGAAACCGCGAAAGACCTGCTTGAGAAACCTGAAATTCTCGCGGAGCGTGTGCAAGCGAAAGCGTTCGTGAACAATTACGAAGGAGTCGGAGTCGCTGAGGCGCCTAGAGGCACGCTGATGCACCACTACAAGGTTGACCCGCAAGGCATGATTCGCTGGTGCAACATGATAATCGCCACGGAACACAACAACCTCGCCTACAACAAAGCCGTCACGCAAGTCGCCAAGAAATACGTGGATTCGAAGCAACTCAGAGAAGGTATGCTAAACAGGGTCGAAGCAGTCATACGTGCGTTTGACCCATGCCTAAGCTGCGCAACCCACGCCGTCGGACAAATGCCCCTAGAAGTACAGCTCATAGACGCAGAAGGCAAACTCTTAGACCGAAAAATACGATAACAAACTGTTTAGAAAAAGCAAGGGCATAAACAGCCCCACCTTATTTTCTCTTAATGAGGGGGATAAAGTGTGAAGAAAAAGCATTAAGAAGTGTTTGTCTATTTTTCTTTATGGTTCGCCTGTGGTTTGACAAGGGCACTCTTCTGTTGAAAGGGGA
>JAFGLT010000104.1 GCA_016927895.1 Candidatus Bathyarchaeota archaeon
ATGCCATATTGGCTATTGGTGAATGTTGGTGATTGAACAATACACTATAACAACAACCCCGAAATATAATTTTCCACAACCCACCATAGACACAACATTACCCCAACGCTTCCTAGAACAATCACTCCATTCACTCAAACAAGTTCAACATCAACCTTTTCAACTAAATCAACAAAACATTCAACAATTCAACATCTCTGAACAATACCCCTCAAACCTACGCCTAAAACGCCAACCAATCACCCTGAAACCCAACCACCAAGAAACAACAATAGCCGCAGTAGACACGTCCACCATAAAAATCGGCGAAACAAGCACAGGCATCATAATCGCCATCCGAGGCGCAACCACCTGGAAACAAAACAGACGCTACCGCTACACCCGCCTAGGCCCATTCATATTCCATATAACCGAAGACAACAAAAACGAAGTCTACAACACCCTTGAAAAATCCTACTTCAACACGCTTTACACAAGCAACCGCCACGCCACACCCCACCTCATGCAAATGCCCACACGCCTCGCAAGCCTCCTTGAACGATGGCTGCAAACAATGCTAGCAAAAACAGTTGAAAACGGGCTAATCCTGTTCGACGGGAGCTTAACCTCAGGCACAATCGACACCCCCGTGCAACGCATGAAAGACATCCTTGCCCTCGCAAGAAGAAACAAAAGCACTGTACTCGCCTTCAGCAAGATGACCAGCCTTCGCGTCAACGGCTACCTCATAACAGACCAGCTGCCCAAACACGAGCCCCCATACCTGCTGGAAACCACAGGCGCAAAATTCAAACCGCCAACAGTCGTGCTAGGCGGCGTCTACGTTGCAAAACTCAACAAAGCAAACTACGCTTTCCGCTTAGACATCGACAGGGAAATCCCCCTTCAACACAGAATGGCAGCAGTTGAGAAACTTTTAGGAAACGACCTGTACATGCAAAGCTATCCTGAAACACTGCGCCTATCTCATATCCAATGCACTTTCACTGCCAACGAAGTCTTGGCCATAAAACACTTCATCACCCGCAAGCACGGCATCCAAATAATCAACAGGCCAGACATGCACAAACTGTTATTCGGCCCATTCGGCAAAGGAGAATTCAGCTAATGAAACTCTACAAGAAAGAAGGGAACCTCCTCCAAGTTTTAAGCTTCCCAAACGAGAACGCTGAAAAAGGCGACTACTTGCTCATTGAAGACCCAGACGCCAACAAAGCGTTAATCGCCCAGGTAATTGATGTGCAGTTCGCAAGCATCCCCGGTGTGCTCGAAGAGTTACTGCGTACACTGCCAGACGGCGGCGAACCAATCCAAGGCGAAGATATCGACCCGCTGGAAATCGCCCCCCACATCACGTACATCCAAGACGCCAGTCTGCTCATCTGCAAGACACGCGCAACACTGGAAAACGACGCGTTAACCCCCAGCAGCAGTTGGTTGCCCAGCCGCTCCCAGTCCACCATCAAAAAACTGTCCGTGCCCATGCTACTGAAACTTGCTAAAGTCGGCGGAAACCGACCCATAATCGTTGGTGGCACCAAAGATTCGTCGCTCCTAACCATAGATGCAACAGCCGTAGACGGCACCCTAAACATAATAACAGGCAAGAAAGGCTGCGGCAAATCACATCTATCCAAGCTTTTAATGGCAAGCCTGATCGGATACAAGGCTACAGTCGTCATCTTCGATTTGAACGGCGAATACACGAACATAGGCATGACCCGAGACGGCAAAAGAAACATGTACTACGATAAAATCCACGCGTTAACACCCTCACAAAACTTCAAAGTAGCACTCGACCAGCTGCATCTGAACGTGGTAATGGGCATACTAATCCACGCTCTACATTTGCCCGCAACGTCCTCCCGTGAGTTCAGACGCCTCTGGAAAAACCTGAAAGAAAAAGGCTGCCTCAGCCTGCAAGAAATGGGCGAAGCCATACGAAACTTGAACTGCAATCAGCACGTACGTGACGCCCTATCTTCACGCTATCACGCCCTCGTCAACTCAGGCTTTTTCACTGACAACCCCGCAGAAGCCACGCTTCTAGACGAGTGCCTGCTAAAAGCCAAAGACCAAGGCGGCGCCGTAGTCATAAACCTCAAAAACACAAGCACCATAGACCGCCAAATAGTAGTTGAATACGTCCTCGGCAAACTCGTGGACTCACTGCAAAGCTGGAAGCTGAAAGCTACATTCCTATTCGCTGAAGAAGCGCACCTTTACCTCCGAGAAACCTACTGGGACGACATCGTCACACGCATGCGCCACTTCGGCATATTCACTACGTTCATAACCAACCAGCCTGACACCATCCGCGAAAGCATATACCGCCAAGCAGACAACATTTTCCTCTTCAACTTCACAAACGAGCATGACTTGGACGTGGTAAGCCGCGCCTCCCGCGTAGATGCCGAAACCGTCCGCTCCATTGCAAGGGACCTCCCGCCGCAACACTGTTTAACCTTAGGAAAAGTTGTGCATGATTTTCCAATAGTTGCACGTGTTAGAGCTTTAGACATGAAGACAATGGGCGAGACACGGCTGTTCTTCAAAAATATAAACTAGCATTTTCCAGTTTTTGCCTGTTCCGCTGGAAGAAACTCCTGAAAGACTCTGTTAAATCGTATTCCTCCACCTCGTAGAAGGAAACCCACTTCAAATCTTCAGCATCACTTGCCGCTTTAGGCTTGCCGCCCTTCGAGGTTACAAGGTAGTCAATAATTACGTAATGGTACATTACTGCGCCTTTTTCACCCGAGCTTATGTAACTAACCACGTCGACAAGCCGCGGATCGTACACTTCCAACCCTGTCTCCTCTTTCACTTCGCGGATGACCGCTTCCTCCACAGTTTCGCCGAGGTCTACTAAACCGCCTGGAATACTCCATTTTCCTTTACTCGGCGAATTCTTTCTCTTTTCCAGAAGAATACTGTCCCCCTCAAGTATTATGGCGCCGACACCCACAATTGGCTTTTTAGGATACTGCCTGCTCAACGCTTTAACCTCTGGTAATATGAACTACTAGTACCTTAAAACTTCTACGGGTTTAAACTTTAAAGCTCGGCAAGCAGGGTGCGCAACGTGAAGACCACGCTGACACCTGCACCGAATCCTCAGTCACACGAGTTTCTTGTACGTGCTTATTTGTTTAGGAATCTCCAGGAGAGCACGATGCCTACTGTTGTCAGCACTACAGCGAATATGCCAACGTAGGCATATTGAAGCGCGAGCTGCGAATAGTCGATAGAGGAGTTGATCAGCAACTGTCTCATACCGTTCATTGCATAAGACAATGGATTGACCGATGCCACAGCCTGCAACCACCCAGGCATTCTGTCGATTGGGAAAAAAGCGCTACTTGCAAACGTCAAAGGCAAGTTCAGCAGGTTCATTACCGCCATTGGAGTCTCTATCCTTGTTGACCTTATGTTGATGGCGATGAACAGCGAAGACAAGCCCAGACATAACAGAAACAGAAACGCAAAAACGCCGAGTATGCTGAGTGGTGTGAAGGCTGCACCGAATTGAAAACCAAGCGGGACAGCGATTATCAATATTATTGCAGCTTGAAACATCGCCCGCAACGTTGCTGACAATACTTTAGAGAGTATTATTACTGCACGGGATACTGGTGTACTCAGTGCTTTGTTTAGGAAGCCTAAGCGCCTGTCCCAAACCACGGACATGCCGCTGAACATAGTTGTAAACAGAGCCGTGAAAGCAATCATGCCTACAGCCATGAAGGAGACGTAACTGGTCGTTCCAAATGTGCTTTGCATCACTGAGTCGCCTATGTTTGCGAAGAAATCACCTAATATGCTGAGCTGGTTTGAATTAAATTGCGATAGCACTTCAGCAGGCAATGTAATTGAGGTTGAGCTTACCAAGCTGCTTATATTTAATGCGTTCCCCAGGAGACCTAGCCAGATAATTGGTTGTATCAAGTTGAGAATGAAGACTGTGGGTGCTTTGTACCATTTTTTAAGTTCTCGATTGGTTAACGCCCAGAGTCCATGGATCTTGCTTTTTGAAACATTGTTCATTTGCTTTTCACTCAATGTCTTCGCCTCGCTTTCATCATTCTTTTTGCATGAAGTGAATTGTTAGATTCTTCGGCGTCACGCATGGATCTGCCCGTGTACTGCAAGTAAACTTCGTTCAACGTTGGCTTCGTAAGTGAAAGCCTCGTGACAACATGGCCTTTTTTGCGTAACGCTTCAATTATTAAGGGTGCGGTTATTTCTCCGTTGGCAGATTTTATCATGTATGAACCGTTTTCCTTCTTAACTTCCTTCACGTGCTCAATTTTCTCTACAAGTTCTGTTATATCAGCATCTTCTTTGATAGCAACAGTGATTATGTCGCCGCCTAAACTGTCCTTTAAATCCGTTGGAGTTCCAACAACGATTATTTTTCCATGGTCAATTATCGCAATACGGTCACAAAGCGCATCTGCTTCCTCAAGGTAATGGGTAGTCATGAAAAGGGTCATGCCGAACTCTTTCTTTAACATTTTAATATAATTCCAAGTGGCAGCCCTAGTTTGAACATCTAAACCCAAAGTTGGCTCGTCTAAGAAAAGCACTTTAGGCCTGTTGATTAAGCCACAGGCAAGTTCCAGTCTTCGACGCATACCGCCAGAGTAAGTTTCAATCTTTTTGTCTTTAAAATCGGTTAACTCAACGAGTTCCAAAAGGTCCGCGGCTCGTTTTTTGGAAACATCGCGGGAAATCCCGTAAAGGTCGGCACATAAAAGTATGTTTTCGTAACCGGTTAAGTCCTCGTCAGCAGTGTACTCTTG
>JAFGLT010000105.1 GCA_016927895.1 Candidatus Bathyarchaeota archaeon
TCTTCAGGAATTGCCTTCTCGCCGAGAGGGTCAACTTCTACGCGTGTTTTCATTAGTTAATCTCCTGTTCTTTGTTTTAGGTTGAAGTTGCTCAAGTATTTTCTTCTTGGTCTTCAATATAACTTGCGTGACTTTAATTTTCTTTGGGAGTCTATCCTTATTCTTTTGTTGCCTTGGTAAGGAGATAATTCGGTATATCGCAGTCTCGATTATTAAACAAAAACATATTTGGCTCATCAGCTTTCACTATGAAGACAGGAGTTCCAATATCTTTTTCACAACGTCAATCCCAGATATGACACCTGTCAGCTTCTTGTCTTTGTCTACTATAAATACATGATTATGCTGTTTTTCTTTCGGGGTGAAAATCTTTGGCGGAACCTGTTGGCGTCTATGCTCTGCATTTTGCTGTCTATCCAACCGAAGCAAATTGCTTCTTCGACAGCTTTCTGATATTGGAGTCCATGTCGTCTAGAATTTTTCTTATAAATTATTACCCACATTTCTTTCTCAGAGGAACCGTGTTCTTCAAGCCACTTACGCCATTCTTCGCGGTCTATGAGTTCTTGACCAGTTGGTTCAGACATCTCGAAGGAAAGATACTGACGACATTTCTATTAAAAATAACGCTACGGTTACCCTCTGGTATTGGCGTTTGGATAAAAAACACCAAAATGAATCTAAATGGTTTTAAGGGACTACACCTTATTGAGAGAAGAAATGAATAACTATGAAACAGAAAGGATATGCGTCTAAAATTTTCCTCTGCGGTGAGTTAACGTGAACCTGAGATTGCGAGTATCTAAAAACGATGATGCAAGAGATTACTCTCAGGGACGTTATATCCGGTTTGCCGTTGTTGACCTGGATAAATCAAAGAATTATCCTGCAAATTATGTTTGTATGCTGCCGCTGCAGCCAAGGGCGAACGGCAAAGTGCATAACGTTTTTTCGGAGTTATTCGGAGAAGAAAGTTTAGAATTAGCTAAACGATTGTTAAATAAGGCGTTGAAAACTGAAAGCGACCCCGAAATCAAAATAGAGATTGAAAAACGCTTGAAACTGCTTGAACCTAAACCTCCTGTTCAAGGTAAATGTCGTATTTGCGGGAAACTATTTGAGCTTGAACGGCGGAGATTCAAGCAAAGAATCTGCCAAGAATGCAGACAAAAAAGGTATACCAGCCAGAAATAAAGTAAAGTTACTTCCAATTGGCTGATGTTAATGATTTTCTTTTATTAGTTTTGCTGTAAATTAATACTGGAACTCCTAAGAAGGCGATTGCTATTGTCCACAGGTTAGGGTTGTGTAGTGGCCCTATTACTTCGTACCATACGCTGGGGTTTGCTTGATAGCCGCCTGTTAGGTAGTAGTAGAAGACGTTGAATATGAAGTAGCCTCCGAACGCGATCATGATGATGCCGATGCGGGTAAGGTTGAGCTGTGTTGTCTGTTTTTTGATTGCGGGAAGAGTTGTGACCAGCGCTGCTACGGCTAGTGCTAGTAAACCGAAAACGGTGAGGCTGAAGCTTAACAGGTTAGCAGGTTGCACCAAAAAGTCCAGTCCCCACCGCGGATAAACACCTGGGTAAGGAACCGTTTCGCCCATCCAGAACATGCAGTAAGTGAACCAGAAGACAACAAACATGTAAGAGACTGCAGTTAAGCAAGCCCACTTGACAATTTCTTGTTGGGGTGCCTCGTGCTTGATGACGGCTCTTAGTTTAAGCAGGAGCGGCGAGACAACTAGAACGATTGCGAGGATTGGGAGGACCGTGCAGTAGAGGAGAAGCAGTTCCGGGGTGTGACCGAAATAGAAGAGGTTTTCGCTTGTCAGGTTATAGGCGACTGCGGCGATTATTGAAGGAACCAGGGCTAAAAAGAAGATGGCTTCGAATATCAGTGCGGCGCTAGCGCTTTTTCTTATTGTCGGCATTGCCGTGTCTTTTTTTCTCCAGTACAGAAAAGCAGCGTAAAAAGCAAAGGCTCCTGCGACTGCGCGGCTGATTATTGAGATTGACCCAGATACGCCTTCGCTGCCGTAGAAGAGAACCATCCACCACCACGGGTTCTGTGACAGCGAAGTGTAGATGTACTCGTGAGAAAGCATGCCTATGCTGTCCCGCATTCCACTAGCTGCGAAGTAAACGCCATACACAAAGTAGACAGCGATGACAACTAAAACCCAAAATTGCAGGGAACCCACGGATTTCTCAAGCATTTTCCCCATCAGACCACACCATACTTGATTGAATGGTTAAGCCGTATTTAGTTCTAATTAAGGAACAAAACGTTCCAGTTATGGAACAGAGAAAAAATTGTTTGTAATGACAGTTAGTTCGTACTGTCTCGCTCAACCTTGACGGTGACATGTGGCCCTTTTATTCCTGCTAGCGGTGGAAGGATGTGGGAAAGCAGTTGTTCTGAACTACAAGACCGTACTGTACCGTTTGAGCTAGTTTGGACCCAGCCTTGTTTTTCTTTTCTATATTTCTGCAACCATCTGTCTTTGAACATTATGAAAATTGTGCATTCAGAATTCTTCATAAATGTCCCTTCAGCACATAAATATTAAAATCTAATCTTTTTCTCTGCTGTTGTCTAATGTTAACTTCCATGCTAACGCTCAGTTACTTATAACAGTGATAGCGTTCTGTCTTAAATTTACAGGCAGTTAGCGACTAAGAATTAGTTAATTTGTATTTAAAATTCATAAGAGAGATATTATTAGCCCCATATAATGCTGCCTAAAAATATTAGGGAAGAGGGTGTCAATTTTGATAGTAAGCGCCTTAATTATTGACGACGACCCACAAGTGAGAAACATGCTTTCTTCAATTCTGGAGGATGAGGGCTATTCGGTTGAAGCGGTTGATAATGGCAGAGAAGCCATCAAAACCTGTGAGAGGTTGCCTTTTGATGTTGCACTAGTAGATATTAACCTGCCAGATGTGAAAGGCACCGAACTTCTCCGTAAAATGAAAGAGTTACAACCCAAAATGGTCAAGATAATCATCACAGGGCAGCCTTCAATTGAAAACGCTGTGAAGGCGCTTAACGAGAAATCGGATGGTTTCATTTCGAAGCCTTTCGACCCGCAAGAACTGCTGGCAATGATAAAGAAACTCATCGTTGAGAAGCAAAATGACTATTTACAGATGTTGAAAGAAGTCGAAGGCGCACAAAAAAACAATCCTTTCGTCAAGTATCAAAACCCAAACAGCTGGTAGCGCTGTAGACTTTATTCAATCTTCGTTTTGATTTCAGGCATTAAGCACTGCAGAAGCTAACTGCTAAGAAAATTGAGTAAATTCCTATGAGAATTATGCCTTCGCGTCTGCTTACGTTAGTGTTTTGCACCATATACCATAACAGGGTGTTAGCTATTAACGAGAAAAGTATCAAGTCAGAAAATGCGGACACGTTCACGTTAAATGGTGCTAGCAGAAAAGTTAAACCTAAAATCAAAGTGATGTTCAAGAAGCAGCTTCCGATAACGTTTCCAACCGCGAGGTCCAAGAAGCCCTTTCTAACCGAACTTAAGCTTGTTGCAAGTTCTGGGATGCTGGTTCCAAAAGCCACCACGGTGGCGCCGACAACAACTGGTGGGACACCTGCACTTAACGCCAGAAAAGAAGCGGACTCCACAATGAAGTAAGCACACGCCACAATTCCTATTATGCCTACTAAAGCTTTGGCAAAGTATCTTCCAAGCTCCCGTTTCTCGGCTTCAGCAGAAATCTCCTCCACAGTACCCCTCCTCCTAGACAAGCCGTACATGTTGAAAACGAAAAGCGCAACAAGCAAAGCACCAACTATTTGACTAGCATAACCAAGATAAAGCAGAACCAAAGGAACGATTGATGCAACGAAAATTCCGAAGTTGAGGTTACCAACTTCTTCTCTAGCCATGCGAGTGAAAAAACCTACGCTGTCAGGATACTTCCACGCCATAAAAAGGAAGCCCGCGCCAAGAATCAAACAAATGTTGACGATGTTTGAACCCAACACATTACCCACAGAAATCCCAATCGTCTCAGGATCCATAATGGCAAATATCACCACAAAAAGTTCTGGAAGAGACGTGGAAAAAGCGACAAGTATGAAGCCAACTTTTGTCTTTCCCAACCCAGTCACGCTAGCCAAATTAACCGAGTTGGAAATCGCTAAACTGCTAGCCCTGATTAAGACTGCCAAGGAGGCAACAAGAACAGCAATGTTCCCTATCACGCCCAGCTGCTCAAACACGCCTCAAAACCCTCCCTCAACTTACAGAAATCGATACTACAGCAATATATTTGCATATCTGCTTCTGTTTCGCTTTCCTCGTCAAAAA
>JAFGLT010000106.1 GCA_016927895.1 Candidatus Bathyarchaeota archaeon
AGGTGAAACTGGGGAGAAATACTCAAAGATGGCGGCCCTTCTTGGAAAAGATATTCTCTGCGCTCTGTAAAAACGCATAACACTAAAACCCAACAGTTCCATCAGACCCGCTTCGCCTTCCTCGCAGTAACGAACATAGGCTATCCAGTTCAGTCTGCCAAAAGCGTCGGTGTCATCCGGAAGAACTCTCACGTTCTTTTTTACATAAATCATTTTTTATCGTGATACCTTTTATTCTCAAGACTTAAAAATACTGTGAGGCGAGCACTTGGACTTGGAAAAAGATAGGGCAAACTAATTTTAATCCAAAAAACAACGTAAAAACACATAGGTGCTCTCAAAAGTAGGGAGTAAAAGCCGCGCTTTCCGATTCAAATGTTTATCAGTAAGTCACTGGATTAATCCTCTTTGGAGGAAAAAACTTGACGAAAAGCTTGATACAATCTGAAGAAAAAATGAAACAGAGGATAATCGACTGTTTAAAAGATATTGAATGGGATATAATACAGGGAAAAATTGATGATGTAATGACGAAACTGGAGGAAGCGCATAAACTTGCTCAGGAATGGGGAGAAAAAAAGAGTTAGCAGTGCGTCACGCGCGTCCTAACTGGTTGATTCTTCAAGACTGCGTGTTCTCAAGAACTATTCTTTTGCAGTGGTGGACTATTATAGAATAACTTTAAAGCGCGGAGCAGATAATAGTAATCTGGTTGTTGAGTATGGTTCGATGTATCTGCGGAGCGGATAACATGGAGCAGAAATACTGCACGAGTTGTGGCACGCAATTACTGTACGATTGCGAAAAATGCAAGAAACCTGTAAACATAACAGAGAAATTCTGTGGAGCCTGCGGGACTAAGAACCCCCATTATAACGCTAAAACATATAACACGCACCCGCGCTAAGCAGATTCCTTCTCTTTTTACTGTTGCGCCCCAAGTAGCGTGCGCTTCAGAAATCAGAAAATCAATTGTTTCTGAAATGGCCACATTTATAACATGGGAATTCCCCACGCAAGCCCTCGGATGCGAATGCAATGGCAACAAAACGTAATGTCGTATTGTATCTAAACAAAGCCCTCGTTGAAAAATTTGGAAGAAATCGGCTTTAATCTGAGTAAAACGTTTGCAAACCATTTAAAACATTTAATGATGCAGTTCTCAACGTTCAATTCAGTGAGTAACGTTAATTCTACCGAAAATGGAATAAATAATATGGGGCTGCCCGGATTTGAACCGGGGTCTATAGAGCCCAAGTCTACAAGCCTAGACCAAACTAGCCGACAGCCCCGCATGTTTTGCCGTCCTTATGCGGGTGGCAGAGAAAGATAATTTGGTATGCACCATAAAAACTTTAGCTATACTGCCGTGTTTTTTAAGCGGCATTCCTCGTTTCTTTGTTAAAAGTCGAATCGATTTTCTGTTTTCATGTTAGAGTTAGGGGCTTTTCTTGTTGTTTGTTGTGTTCATTTTTTGCGTAGGCTGCATTGGAGTACTTTTGGGCAGAGTAGGCATTCTTCTGGTAGAGGTGCGTCGTGTGGTAGTGTGTTTAGTAGGCTGGAGAAGTGTGCGCATTTTGCTGGTGACTCGAAAACTTTCGGGTATTCGGCTGGTTTCACGTCTACGATTTTCATGTTTTCTATGGTTATGTCGAGTTTTGACATGCAGTGAGGACAAGCGTAGTATGACTGGCGGGGTATGGTGGACTTGTCTGTTAGGATGGTGGGTTTTTCGAATGTTTTTTCGCATCCCTTGTATGGGCATCGGAGTTTTTCGGCGTGGGAATGCGGATGGGGAAAATGCATTTTTTGTCCACCTTGTTTAATTTCTTCGATGGTATCGTTACTGTTAATATTTTATAAACGTTTCTGAACATAAGAACAACATAACTACAAAACGATAAAAAAAGCCCCGGGCGGGCTTTGATCCCGCGGCCTGCTGCTTACGAGGCAGCCGCTCTGCCAGGCTGAGCTACCGAGGCACCTTTAACAGCTAAACCAGTGATGTATGCGCATTTTTAAATGTTAGGAAAACATGTTGCGGCAAGCGTCAATTTTAAAAGCTTCGCCTCTAAATTAAACATTGTACGCTACATTTGATTTTTTTTAGGGTGGAGGCTTGTTTAGTTGAGGAAAACAAGGGTTAAAAAAGGCGTTAAGGGCGGGACAAGCGGAGACTTAGGCGAACGAAAGCTAATTAAGCTCATGCAGAGCCACTTGAGCGTTATGCCCGATTTGCCTGTGCCTTTCGGGGACGACGTTTCCGCTGTTAACATAGGCGGTGGACGCGTTGCAGTTTTGAAAACTGATATGCTGATAGGCAAGACTGATGTGCCGCGGGGCATGAGCCTTTGGCAAGCGGCGCGTAAAGCGGTTGTGATGAACATCAGCGATTTTGCAGCTAAAGGCGTGGAGCCTACGGCGCTGCTTGTGTCGCTTGGGCTGCCACGAGATTTCATCCAGAAGGACGTGGAGGAGATCGCACGAGGATTGAATACTGGAGCGCGGGAGTACGGTGCCTACGTGGTCGGCGGTGACACTAGTGAGGCTTCAGATTTGGTTGTGGCGATTTCGCTTTTTGGAACCGCCAAACGCAAAGAACTTGTGTTGCGTAGCGGTGCTAGGGCAGGAGACATTGTGGCGGTTACGGGTTTCTTCGGCAAGACGGCTGCGGGTTTGCGGCTGCTTCTTGACGGCTACGCGACGTCGAAAGGGTTGCGCGAAGTGCTTTTGCGTTCGGTTTGTATGCCTAACGCCCGGTTATGTGAAGGCTTGGCTCTTTGCCGTTCAGGTGCTTTGTCATCTTCAATTGATTCCAGTGATGGTTTAGCTTGGAGTTTACATGAGCTGGCGAGGATGAGCGGCGTGGGATTCGTGGTTAACAAGGTGCCGCTTGCGGATGAAGTTCGCAGGTTTGCTGAGTTCAATGGTCTTGACGCTTTGGAGCTTGCGCTTTACGGCGGGGAAGAATACGAATTGGTGGTTACCGTTAAGCCTAAACGGTGGGCTGACGCGGAAATGGCTGTTAAAACAGCTGGTGGACGTCTTTTACCTATCGGCAAGGCTACACGTGATAGACAAGTGCTGTTGGATGTTGACGGAGAGAAAAGTCCTATTGAGGCGCGGGGCTGGGAACATTTTAAAAGCAAGATTTGACTTTGCGGTCCAAAAGATAGTTCAATATGGTTATGCACGAAGCGGCTAGGTACGGCTGTTTGCCCAAGCTGATTTTTTCTCCGTAGCGAAGCGTGAAAGCCTCTGCTTTCTTGGGTAAACCCACGTGGTCGCCTAGCACGAACACGCAGTTCTCAGTCAACTCGGTTTTTGCTACGTCTTTTCCGCCCTCCTCAAGCACGTATACGCTTGTGGTTTCAGCTTTAACCTTCAAGAGCGCTTCAAAACTTGTCTTGCTGGTTGTTATGCCTGGGTGCTGTTTGCCTGAAATCACTTTTTTGAGGATGCTTTGCCAAGTATCAATGTCCGTGCGTACATCATAAAGTGTTGCGCCGTCTATCTGGATGTGTAATGGCGGTTTGGTTGGACCGTTTAGAACAGCGTGGAAAACAACGTTTCTGCGTAATCCGTGTGAGAGAAAGAGGCTTGCAACTATGCATTCGTGGACGATGTCTAAGCGGCCTGCGTCGTGTAGGTTGTGGAAGCTTGAGTCTGTTTTTCCTAGGCGTGAGAATAGTATGAACTCGCGTGTCAACTGTTAATCACGGGTTTTGTTATTTGCATATGACCTTTTAAACCAGACCATTGATTCGCGGTTAAGTGCGTTTTAGGCCTCGTTTTATTCTTTCCCTCACGTCTTTGGTTAGCGTGATGACTATGTATCCGATGTAGGCTAGTATGGCGCCGATTATATAGTGGTGCGGAATGGGAAATCCAAATGTGCCCGACCATATGGGGTCGCTTGGAGACTGATACGCCAACTCGAATGCTCCCCAGAAAAACGTCCAAAACCCAATGTTGAATACGGTATGTCCAAGCCAAACTCTCCAATTCATTTCAGTAACCACCCATTCAGAAAGCCTATTGTGTATATCTGCTAGAAAAAACTTTGCATACGATGTTGACTGGAAAAAGTGATGGATTTGCTTCTAGAACAAATGTTTTAAGTTTTGCACAGGAACTTGTTAATTGTGACTGTGTATGGGCAGCAAAGAAACAGGCGAAAGTAACGTTGAGAAGATTGGTAATCTTAACGAGATTTTTGAAGATATAATCTCGGATGCGTCTGACCTGATAAAGGACCTTTACTGGAGCGTGAAGACTTACCTACTTTTTGGGCTCATAACGATTCTGTTCGGGGTGCAAACGCTCGTTTACAATATAGACACAATCCAAGAGCATTTTTTCATACCTGCATTTGTGGCTGGGACTATGCTTTTTGCTGGTGCGGTTCAAATTGGTAACTACTTCAGACTCCGAAAGAAGTATTCGCGATTGTTCAGGGTGCAGGATGAATTGAAGCGAGCCTAGGAGAATGATTGATGTCTTTTCCTAGGAGAAAACCCGCTAGAATAGCGTTGGACTTGTTCGATTGCATAGATGAGAAAAACGGCCAAGCCTCTAAATGGGACCTGATTAAAGTGGTTGGAACCGAATCCCAGTTTCATTACTGGCTTGAAGAGTTTCTGCTGAAAGACAAGTTTGTTGAGGAACAGCAAACGTCGAACCGCAGTTTTTACAGGAAAACCGAATCTGGGGAACTTTTGCACAGGTTACTGAAGAACGGCAAGATAATGCACGCACTGTTAAAAGTCAGCGGAAGAAGACTGCGAAGAGATTAAAATTGAACATCCATTTGCATAATGCTTGCTTGTTTTTCGAATAACCGCGATTTGTGGTAAAGTTACTGCCACGAAAAAGAAGTCGCCTTGGTTCTGGTTTGTTAGAAGGGAACGATGTAAGTTTTGTCGCCTTCTTTTTTGCCTTTTACCAGTTCAAGGTGTCTGAGTATGGCGATTTGGTTTTGTGCTCTCACTGGCGACAGGTTTAACTCGGCGCAGATTTCTTGAAGGGTGACCTTGCCTTTGTCGGTTACGAACCTGTACAAGGCTTTCTGCTGGTCGTCTAAGGTATCTTTCCCGCTTGGCTTGTCCTCTTGGTCTAGTATTTTAGCTGAGTACACGGCTTTTGGGTCGCAGGTTTGAACAGGGTGTGTTTCTTCCATGTGGCAGTCTTCGCAGAGGGTTGCGCCTTTAAAGATGTGGCTGTTTTCTTTTGAGATTTCGCATCCGCAGAGTTGGCATTTTATATTTCCATTTTCAACCATTATGTCTTCACTCATCCAGTTGCTTATGTGCCAAAGAAAGAAGTTTTTAGCCTTAAAATGGTTTTTTGATAAAGCCTGCGTTGTGTGCCGCTTAAGCAAATCTTGGATGGACGCGGTTTTTGTCTAGTTTCCCCTCTTTTTGGTGTAGAAGTGGATTAGTAATTCATAAAAAACTAATAAAGCAAGCGGTCAAGGTGAAAAACATGTGCATATTACCAAATTTCGAACAGTCGGATCTCGAGGAGTTTACACGAAAAGGGAAACGCGGCGTTAAGAAAGCCGAAGCTGAAACTGTGGAATTGTTTATCGCTGAGCAGCCATTAGAGACTCAGGTTTAACGGCTGTTTTCTAACTATCAACAGGTCTACCCGTTTTGGCTTAACCTGTACAACACTTTGTCCCAAAAAACGTCACGTTTTTATTTGACACCCATGGACCTGTACAACAAGGCTACACTAATAGCCTACTTATGTTCCTTGTCTTTTCGTGGTTACTGAATGGTTCATCGAAATCAGGTGAGCATAATAAAAAGTCGATTCGGAGTTAATTTGGAAAAATCATTAAATAATTTCGTTTGAACATGTTAAACAGCGACAAGAAAGAGTTGTTAACGTTTGATAAGACAACAAGAAAACAGGCTTTTGAGGTCTTTGCACGCCCCTACATATCTGGCAGTCGCGGAGTTAGCGGGTGGTGATCACTTGGAAATTCCGAAGAAACAGGAAAGAAAAATTGCATTCAGCCTTATAGTAATCGTTTTAGCGGTTAGCCTTTGCACAGGCACGTTAGTGGGCTACTGGGCAGGTCACATGTCCACTTCAAACAAAATTGATGAGCTGGAAAATCAATTATCAGCAATTCAAGAACAAATCAGCAATTTTCTAACAGCAACTGAAACCTCTAGTCAAGACCAGAGCGATATTTTGGAGACAATAGTTGCGCTTGAAGATGAACTTTCAGAAATCCAAGATGAAATAGATGACTTGGAAACGTCTAACACTGGCGGCCAAGACACTGACGAAATTATGGACGAAATCAGCAGACTCAAAAGTCAACTTTCAACGCTTCAGGGGGACATCAGTAACCTTAAAACCCAGCTGTCAACATTACATGAAGACATCAGCAGCATCAACTCAACCACTGTGATTTATGAGAACACAACTTACGTTCTGGGCGAGAATGTGTCGCTCTCTGAGCTTTTCGAGCAGGTTAGCGAATCAGTTGTCGTAGTAGAAGCGGTACTTAGCCCAACCACGGGCTCTCAAGGCTCTGGTTTTGTATACAACTATTCAGGACAGATGATTATCCTCACAAATAATCACGTAATCGACGGTGCCATGAGCATCAACGTAACATTCTCGAACGGGAAAACGTACACAGGCTCGCTTGAAGGTTCCAACCCAAACATGGATGTTGCAGTGCTCACAACAAGTGCACCGCAAAGCGAGTACAATCCTCTAAGCATGTTTAGCTCTTCAACACTTAAGGTTGGCGACCCCGTGATAGTGGTTGGCACCCCCTATGGTCTACCCGGGTCAATGAGCAACGGCATAGTAAGCGCCTTGGACAGAATAATAACCATAGATACAATCACGCTGACCAACATAATTCAAACAACTGCTCCCCTGAACCCGGGCAACTCGGGAGGCCCAGTAATGAATTATCTGGGGCAAGTGGTCGGCATGGCTACTGCCATAGTTGAAGATTCCCAAGGTATAGGGTTCGCAATACCGTCGGATACAATTCTGCAAGAAATTATGGACATCATGAGCTAACACTGGTAGCTGTTTGTTTGCTTTCAGAATCGAATGTTCTATAAAAAGGGGCAAAAAGCTACGTTAGTCCGCGTTAGTCATGTTCTCTGCTTGTTCAATTCTCTAAGCGTTTTTCTCTGTTCAATTTTACGCCTGAGTCTGTAACTCCTTTTCACTCGGTACCAATTGCCGTGAGTGTTTCTATAACTTTTTTTGCCTTTATCTTTCTTTTTTGGTTTTCGTCTCATTTTTTAACCCGTAAAAAGGGGTAGTTTTTTGGTTTAGAACCATGTTTTTTACTAGATTTTACACTCTTTAAGATTTTTTAAATCCATGAGGGTCTTGTTGAGTGCTATTACATCGCCTACTTTTTTAACGGCGGTTATAGGTAAACAAACCGTTAGGGAGCCGAGAAAAGGTTTTTTGAAGCCAAGTTCTAATGTTGCCTCTTTGGTTAAGTCGACGTCTAGATGTGTTATGTTCCACGTGTTTATGTCTGCGTGTGCGCCGTCTACTTCTCCCAGAGTGTACGCGTCCGATGTAATTACGTTCATTCCATTCAATTTACCAACTTTCATATCAAAACAACCATACGAATATTCTCACCATAATATTTGAATATTCTGGATATTTGTCCAAATCTAAAAAAGAAAAATAAAAACAAGTGTGAATAGCCAATGACGTAGCTAAACATTAAAAAAGGGCGCTCCGTACATTACTGTTGTGATTTAATTTGTTCGAGAAGGCTTCTGAGAAAGTATTAACGGATAATGAGGTAGATATAGATTCAACTCTTCTTGCCGCCAATAAAGTTACAGACTTTTTAGATGAAAACTTGGAAAAACCGTTTGAACGTTACATGGTAGCAAGGCTTGTCTCTATTCTGTATGAGGAAACAAAAGATTACTCTTTAGAACCAGAATTTGAGTCTAAACTTAGGCAACTCGCCCGA
Organism: Candidatus Bathyarchaeota archaeon; assembly: GCA_016927895.1. Lineage (GTDB taxonomy): Archaea > Thermoproteota > Bathyarchaeia > Bathyarchaeales > Bathycorpusculaceae > SG8-32-3. The sequence goes on from JAFGLT010000106.1 coordinate 7,988, forward strand.
CAAAAACCGAAGAAATCAAATGGAGACTAACCTACTTACATCACATTTTTATTCCTGAACGCGCTGGACTCAGATCTTCGACATGGAAAGCCATAGCATGGTTCCTGAGTTTAAAGGCCGGTTCCTCGGCATTATCGTTTTGGTAGCCGTCCATTTCATCATCGGATTTATTCACGTGATTTTTGGGTTTGCTTTGCTTTCAGGCAGTTTTTCTGTTTCTGTCCTATCTGTTACGACGCTGGTTTACAGTATTTACACTTCAGCTTATGGCCTGTTAACGTTGCTGTTCACATTTTTGGTTTGGACAGGCAAACGTTTAGGGTGGATTGGCACTACCGCGGTCTCTTCATTCGTGATTATCGCGGATTCCCTAACTATGCTAGGTTTGCTCACCGTTCTGGGTATACCAAAGTTTGCCGCCGTCGGCGAAATACCTGTTAGCATTATAATCTTGGGATACCTTTTCCAACCCCACGTTAGAGCAAAATATGCCATATAACACGGCACATCGCAGTTTTTCTATCTGTTTGGGATTAAATTGAATTCACTTGGATGATGAGGTGAACTCACGTCTCAAGTAAAATGGGCAAAATGCAGGTGCTGCGCTGAAGGGTGGGTTTGTTTTTTTTATTGTTTTCTGAGTAGAATTTCAATGGAAAATGGGATTCCGGGTATTCTATAGATTACTGGAAAGGGTGCATAATATCGTTTATCAACGGTTTTCAGATTGTATTTTTTAATGATTCTTTTCAATTCTTGTTCTTGCAAAACAGAGATGTGTGTCTTGTCTTTATCCAAGAAACCAAAATACCTTCTAGGCCACTCGTCAAGGGGTGTTGACACAATCAAATATCCGCCTTTCTTGAGTTTCTTCACTATTTCTTCAAAGTTTTTTTCAAAGTTCTTTGTATGTTCTAAAACGTCTATAGCTGTGATGCAGTCAAAGCTGTTGTCGGCGTATGGAAGTGGGTCTTCTAAGCTGTGAATCTTTAAACTCGCTTCTGGTACTACCTGTTTTGCTTTTCCAATAGCAAACTCCGAGATGTCAAAACCATGCAATTCGTCAAAAACTGAAGAAAGCTCTTTCAAGAGAAAACCGAAAGCGCATCCAACATCTAATACTTTGTTGACTTTAATGTTGTGTTTTTTTACAAAATATATTATTCCTGAAAAAAGTTTGGCTGGGTCTAATTTTTCGTAATTTAAGTAATTTGATTTGCTGAAGCCGTAGAAATAGCTTCTACCAAATTCCTCTCTCATGACCCGTTAGAATGTCATCGGTTATTTAAAAATGAATCTAACTTACAATCATGTTTGATAATATTGATTCTTGTATATGTCTCTTGTTCCTTTTGCTACGTTGCCAATCTTCTAAAGGAGCATTTCTTGTACTTTGGTCCGCTAAAATAGAGAATCTCTGAGTAATGCTTAAACCCTTTTTCAAAATATGGTTTTTGTGAATTCCCACAGCTCTTCTCTTGAATCCAGTATGGTGTCTATGGTCTCTTTTCCTTTTTGGGTTAATCTGTATACTCGTTTGTTTTCAGCTGCTTCGCCCATTAATAGGTGCTTGCGTTCCATCGAATATAGCAAAGTATAGACAGTGCCTGAGCTAAACTTGAAACCAAATTTGCTGTGCACTACATCAATGAGTTCGTACGCGCTTAACGGTTCATTCTTTCTAAGTTCTGCCAAAAAAATTGTTTCCAAGTAACTCTTTACAATTTTACGCCTTATTTCTTCTAAAACTTGGTCTTCCAAGGCTTCTCCCTCCTTTTTCATAAGCGCCTAGTTTTTACCATAAACATTGTCTGGTCGAAGTTTTTTGTAAACGCGCCTTTTGGTTCTTCCAAGGCTTATATATGTTTATTCTTTTGCTAAAATGTATGCGCGCTTATTAAGATTGTTAAAAACTTGGGTTTGGCTTTAAGGCATGCCTGAATTGTTTGGGGGGCTCGACTGTGTGCTTTGGGATGCAATTGTACAAACTACTTTGTAATGCAAAGCTTTATATTTCACAAAGTAAATTATGTAATCAGGTGAAAACAATGACAAAACAGAACACCTTGAGAGAGGTCGAGAAAAAAGCATACATGTCCTACCATCAAGACGGCCTGCTGGACATATTCATCGGACTATACGCTATAGCTTTCGGTTTAGGCATAGTCGCAGACAAGGTTCTAGATTTCAGCTTTGGAATAATCATGCCTGGCATCTTAATTGCGATAGTGCTGCCAATCTGGCTTCAAGCAAAAAGAAAAATCACCATGCCCAGAATCGGCTACGTGAATTTCGGAACACGCGGATCAAACAAGCTCTTTGCCCTCTTATTAGGCTTATCAGTGGCGGGTTTAGGCGTCTTCTTCTTGTTCACTATGGCAACATTTCAAGACGGCAGACCAGAGTGGATTGAGACCATTCTCTTTCAATACGGCATGATCTGGATAGGCTTAGGAGCAGCAGTCATAGGAAGCCTGTTCGCCTACACTATGGGACTTAAACGACTTCACGGGTATGGCCTGTTAACACTTGCGCTGTTCATCAGCGGCTACTTCCTCAGTGTCCCCTTCGAATACCTCCTACTAGTCATAGGCAGCGTAATCATAGCAAGCGGCACAGTACTGCTAGTGCAGTTCACACGTCGTTATCCATTGCAAAAAGGTGCCATTGCCATTGCCTCCCAGTGACGAAGGAATACAAAACATCGACAGGCTAATCCACGAGCCCTCCCGGCTAATCATAATGATGCACCTTTACGTTGTTCAAAGCGCTGACTTCCAGTTCCTCCAACACCAAACGGAAATGACGCCGGGCAACCTGTCTTCTCATCTGCGGAAGCTGGAGGACGCTGGCTACATTGAAGTAACAAAGGACTTCGTTGATAGGACGCCGCACACAGCATTGAAGCTGACAAAGAAGGGCAGGGAAGCCTTTAAACAATACCGAAGAGACGTGAAGCGCTTCATCGATAAGCTACCTGAGTAAAACAGTCCCGTAAACATCTTTCCCATTTTCTTCTTTCTTTTAATGTGGAGTGCCATTTTTTGGAAATTTTGCCATAAAAAGCCTGATGTTTTTGTATTTAAACCGACGCCTCTTGATGGAAAAATGTGCCAAAAGTTTTAACTTGATTTTAAAGCATTACCCTTCACCTGTGGGCTGGAGAGGTGCACAGGGGTGAGTAGGAAGAGAAGCAGACATGGTGACTTCCGAAACTTCATTTTGCTCGTTTTGATGAAAGAGGGTCCGCTTGGTCTATCTGAACTATATCAAAAGAAGTCTATTTTGACCTCTCAATTTGAGATGATTGGTACAGAGTTTGGTACACGAATTGTCTCTGGTCTTTTTTCCAAGTTTGGGCGTCCAGCTCCGCTTCGTTCTAGTAGAGTTAAGCTAGAAGAGGAAAAACAACAAATTGATATCCAATTTGAATGCGAAAGTTTGCAGGAATGCCGTCTTATCACGATGAATCAAACGGGCAAGTATGAACTCACTGGGAAAGGAACAGAAAAAGCGAAAGAGTTCGAGAAAGGCTTGAAGAAGGGGGCAGAGATTCTTGAAGGTCAAGTTCTTAATCCACATGCTGCAGCTCGCAACACGGTTCTTATCGACTTTTTCCTTGCTACATTGAAACTCCTTTCAGGTATTTTCAGTGGAAGTGTTGGCCTCTTAGCTGATGGTGCCGACGCCGCAGTTGACACTATTTCAGCTGCAATAGTATGGTTGGGCATGAAAATTAAAAGAGAAAATTTGGGAACCTTCATTGTTCTTGTAATGATGTTTGTCACTGGCATCAGCGTGGGCTACGACTCGATTATATCCCTTATAGACGCTTTCCTTGGAATGCTGTCTCCTTTAGCTATGCCTTACTTGGTAATTTTAACTGAAATTGTTGCACTTATATTTGCCACTTTACTTTTTCTGTATCAGAGATTTGTTGGCAAACGGAACGGCAGTTTAGCGCTTATCTCGCAGTCAATTGACTCTAAAAATCACATATACGTTGCTGCGGGAGTCATCGTAGGTGCGGTATTTTCAATTTTCGGTATACACTTTGTAGACGCGCTTATAGGAGGTTTTATTGCTGCTAGAATCCTTGTAGACGGCATAAAATTATCAAAGGAAACCATTGCCTCAATCAAAGGAGAAGATGTAGACTTAGCTAAATATGAGGTTCCATTTGAGAGACATTGGAGATTAAGCAAAGTCGAAACCTTCAGAACTTGGATATTATACTCTGTCAAGGAACTCAAATTGAAAACAAGAAATGAACTTGTAAATGAGCTTAAGGCCACATTTAAACCAGAATACGTTCCCATATTATCCGAGTATAAGTTTATGTTAGGAGAAGGTGTTGATTTTGATGACTCCTTCGATGGTCTTGTAACGCCATTAATTGAAGAGGTTCTTTTAAACAAACAGAAAGAAGAATTTATAATTACAGAAAAGGGAGCAAAACGCGTAACTGAACTAACCAGGAACCTTAGATTTCTCCAGTAATTATGGCTTTCACATGCGGGGTCGACGGGATTAGGTTTACATTTCAATCCTGCGTTAATGTGATGACAAGTGTAAATGGTTTTTCAGTCAGTTTTTCTCATCTTTTCATGGTGTTGCCTGTTTAGTGTTTTCTTCATTTTAGCAGACTATATTTTGCTTCAGAAAGAGTGTGGTGTTAATTTGCCTTGAATCGCAAATCCTTTTAGTTTAATGAGCTAATAGAGTTCAACAATGCGTTTGCAGTGAAGGAAGGGTTAACATAAAAAGCGCGAAGTTCTATGCATTTTGCGTTGCTGTTCTAATATTATCTTTAGCTTTAATGGTGGTTGTTTTAGGAGCCTTCAGAGACAAGTCAATACGTGTTGCATGCGTCGGTGACAGCATCACCACTTTAAGCACGTATCCGAGTGACCTGCAGGACTTGCTTGGACCTGACTATAATGTAAAAGAATTTGGTGTTGTGGGATCAACAGTTTTGTCTAACGGCTATAACCCGTACATTGATCAGCCGGAATTTCAAGAAGCCAAAGATTTCATGCCAACTATTGTTGTTGTGCTGCTCGGAACCAACGATGCTCGTGAAGACATTTACCTAGCTATTGACAATTTTGTTGGAGAATATAAGCAGCTGATTGGCGAAATACAGGCGCTCTCAAGCAACCCGAAAATTTTTCTTGTAATACCTCCTCCTCTTTTCGAAAATAACCTATTTCTGAGCAACGAGTATCTGTTGAATGGCGTTATTCCTCGTATTAAACAGGTGGCAGAGGAGCTTGGTTTATCTTTGGTTGACGTGTACACGCCGTTAGATGGTCATCCTGAATGTTTCGTGGATGGTGTTCACCCTAACTACGACGGCGCAGCCATCATTGCAGGTGAAGTTTATGAGGCGTTTTTAACCGATTAACTTCTTCAAAACTGGGATTTTTTTCATAATGAGGACTAACCCAAGCGTAATTAGGAAGGTAACAACGGCTATGAGAGGCACGCCGATGATTGGGTTAATTACTGTAAGGCTTAGTGTGACTCCGAAGAATCCTCGTTGTAGCGACATCAATATTATTACGTGAAGCAGGTAGATTGCCAGCGTGTTTTTACTGACTAGACGAAGAAATTTCCTGAAATGCGGGTGATTTCTTCCCGGCCAGTCTGGTTTGAACCTGCTTAAGATCATGAATAAGGCAACTGAAGTTATGATTACGTTTGCAGATAGGTAGTCAAAGAAGAAGTAGTATTGTTCCAAGGAGTAAAAAACGAAATGCATTGCCCACGTGCTGAATACAGTCCAGATGAACCCTATGACTAATAGGGCGTACAAGATTGCAGGTCGTATCCGTACTTTTGGAAGGTGTTCGCCTAGTAAGAAGTATCCTATGCATCCGCTCCATATGAAGACGCCGGCGTTTAAGGCGTAACCTGTGATCAGTTCGATGAGGGGCATGACGGCTACGCCTATGAACCATAAGATTAAGAGGTATCTGATTATGTTGTGGTCTTTGTTTGCTACTACTACGCGTAAAACTGGGGTAATCAAGTAAAGGCCTGTCATGAGGTAAAGGAACCAAAAGTGGTACCAGGGTCCAGTGAAAACGCCCCACATTAATGCTTGGAAGACGTTGTCGAGGGTTACTGGCATGTCGGAGATGAAGAAACCCCATGCAAGGTAGATTACACTCCAGAACCCGTATGCCCAGCCGATGCGGTCGGCTCGTTTCTTTAGGAAAGCCTTGATGGGCTCGTCAATCTTGGCTGGCTGAAGCAGTAAGGCGCCGCTTAGCATGATAAATAGGGGAACGCATGACAAATTAAAGAACTTGTAAACTGTAGCTGTCCACCAATACGAGGCTGTGACGGGGTCGAGAGCTACACCAGGTTGGTAAATCGCCGTGTAGTACTCGTTGGACGCGTGAAGCATCACCACCATAAAGATTCCGACGGTGCGAATCAAGTCTACTGGAAGAGAAAAAGTATCTTCTTTTTTAACGGCTTCAGCTTCAGAGACTGATATTTTTAACACACGCCGACCACGAGGTAATTGGCGAGAACCACGGCTTTTCAATTTATTAACTTTGTTCCGCCATCTCGAAGATTTTTTCGTAGATTCCCCGAAACGTCTCAAAGGGCACTTGGCTGAGGCGCTTAGTGGTTTCTAACTTGATGCGCAATGGCTTTTCCGCGTGGAATTTTTGCGGGTGTTTTGTCGTTGAGGTTGCTCGGGCGTGGAGCCTGTTCTTGTTTGTTTTTTGGTTTTTTGGGGAATACTGTTTTTATACGTGGTTGGGGTTGCTATGGGGAAAGGGAGCTTCACGTTGACTATTGTTGTTGATGACGCGGGTAGTGGTGACTTGCTTTTCGGCGTGGTTATTGGTGCTTACCGCGAGGAAACAGACGAGTTCACGTATGACGTTATAGACGTGCGGTTCTACAAGGATATTTTCTCGACTAAGGAGTATTTGCAGGAGGCTTCGCGTGTTACGGCTCGGCTGCTTGAAAAGTTGAAGGTAAAGCCTGACGAGGAAATTCAGGTTTGCCAAGGCAACATTTTTGATGCGGCTGTGGCGGATTTGCAGGAGGCTCATGGCGAAGACAAGGTTATTCGCGTGCGGGTGACAGGTGAAGCGCAGCGGCTTGTGGAAGTCTCTTACTTAGATGAGATCAGAAACTTGGGTTACGAGCCTTTGCCTGAGCGGGAGGAGAAGCGCGCAAAAAGCTTCTTTCACATGATGAGATGGCTTAAAGCACACCCAGACATGATTCAATACGCGAAGACGGGGTGGCCCAGACTGAAACGTTACCGCCTCTTCAAGGAGCCGCCAGAGCCCGAGGAAGTGCATCAGGCGGTATGTAGCGAATGTGGCAACACCTGCGAAGTGCCATTTAAGCCTGAACCAGACCGGCCCGTTTACTGTCCAGCATGCTGGAAGAAACGGAAGCCTCGCCCCAAAAAGAGTTCCAAGAGGAACATGAAGAACGTTAAGGGCGGTAAACGGAACAACAGAAAAGTGGCGTGTTAGCGTTTTCGTATGTGCTGTGGCGAAACTGTTTTAAGTGGTTGCGGTTGTTGGTTGCGGTAAGAAGGTTGGTTAGGTATGGGTCAGGTTGATGCGCCGAGGCGGCTGGGTAAGGACGAGTTGTATCGGTGTCCGTTTCCGCATGTGCATCCTCGGCATAAGCAGGCGTTTTTCAAGGATTTTGATAAGCACTTCAGGATTTTCAGCAACCGCGATGACCATTTGGAGGTTGTGCAGTTGCATGAGCAGCTTGCTTGGGAATATAGGCGCGCGGCGTCTGAGAAGCAAAAGCTCAGCGAGGAGGACTTGCAGAATATCTCACTGGGGGCTTGGCTGCAGGCAATAGAGAAGAAGACGGGTAAGCCGATTACAGTGGTTAAAAAGTAAAAGTTGAAAATTTTAAAAGTTTAGGGTTGAAAAGTAAAGAGGAAAAGCGGTTTTATTGTACTGCTTCGACGCTTATGATTTCTGGGACTTTTTGTTTGATGACGCGTTCTACGCCTGCTTTTAGTGTTAGTGCGGACATGGGGCAGCCTACACATGCTCCTCTTAGGCGGACTTTTACGATGTTGTTTTCGATGGCTACGAGGTCTATGTCTCCGCCGTCAGCTTGAATTTGCGGCTTGATTTCTGCGAGGGCAGCTTCAACTCTTTTCTGAACTGTTTCACTCATACTGTTTTTCACCACGCTCTAAGTTTAAATCCTAAACCATTACACACGATTGGTCATAAAAGCATTACCCTGAACCTCTCCTAACAAGCAAGTCTATCTTTTGAAGCAACAAATGGAAGCAATGGGGTTTATTTTTGATTTTGGCATCGTTTTTCATTTTTCTTGTTTGGTGAGTAGGTGTCCAGCGAATGCTGCGAGCCACATGAGTGCGGGGTAGATGATAATGCGTTCCATTCCGCCTGGGCCTAGTCCTAGGTAGAAGGTGCTGTTGTTTGCGGTGGTGCTGGTTAGTGAGCCGCTTGTGAGCATGCCCATTGAGAAGAGGGATAGTGCTGTTATTGTCATGGCTCCGAGTGCGATGCTTATCAGAGAGAAGGGTTTTGGCAGCACTTTGAATGAGGTTATGGCGGATAGTCCGGCGAAGAAGAATGCTGCTGTGGCTGCTGCGCCGTGTGGGAGGGTGTAGTCTTTAGTGAAGATGCCGACGCCCATTGCGCCTGCTGCCATTAACAGCAGTAGTATGTTTAGTGTTTTGAGGTTTGGTGTGTGTCTTTGGAGGTATGTTCCGGCGAGAAGTAGTAGTCCTAGGAGGAAGACGGATGAGTTGAAGATTATGGCGGATGGTCCTACGCCTAGGTCGCTTATGTAGTTGGCGGACACGCTGTAGCCAGGATACAAGGTCTCTGCAATAATCATGCATAGCACGAACTGGGTGACTGCGATTAGAAAGAGTAGTCCCGCCATTTTTCCCTTTGAATAACACATGCGTTGCATTATCGCCCGCCTGAAAAGATAAAACTTTCCACATGCCCTCTGCTGGGTTTTTTCTTGTTTTTTGGGTAGCCTTTTTTTGTGGCGGGTTTTGGCGGGTTTAATGCTTAAATTCTTGTTCTTCAGAGTATTATTTTGGTGACGTTTTTGTCGAGTTTTATTGTGTTTGGAAACTGGACGGAGCAGGGCATAAAGAAAGTCACTGATGCGCCTGAACGAATCAAGGACACCCGAGGGATGATTGAGAAGGCTGGCGGGAAAATGCAGCTCTATTACACGGCTGGGAAATGGGATTTCGTAATGATTGTGGAAATCCCCAAGGATGAAGACTTAATGGCTATCCTCCTATGCATTGGCAGCATGGGCAACATCCGCACTACTACCATGAAAGCGTGGACCGAAGATGAAGGCGCAAAAATACTGACCGCTCCACACCCGTAAACCGCTAGCTTGCTGCCTCCGCAACTTCAACACAACAGGTTTAGCTTCAGCACAAAAACGACTAAGCTTCATGACATAAACTAAAGTATACCTATTCTGGCAAAAACCAGAATAGTTTACCACCGCTTTTTTATTTTCGCGTTTATTCCGCGTTGTGGCTTCTTTTTCTGCGTGAATACAAGTACTCGATTACTGATACAAGTAGTGAAGATGAGCTTGTACCAATTATCACCAGAGTTGCTGAATCTACCATTTCACTTTCATCCCTGTTTTTGATGCTGTGAGCACAATTGAATTATATAAACTCATTTGAGAAATGTTCACAATTCTAATGGGAAAACCCGACACGCGAATGTGTTAAGTTTTTTCAAGTGGTTTCTGGGTTATTTTGCAAAACATTTAAGCGTTGGTCGCCGTGTAGTTTTGGAAGGTGCCTGTTAGGGAGAAGGAAAATGAAGCCACATGTTACCCTTGTGAATCCATCCGCCCCAAGTGGCTCAACAGGACACATGCCCTTCGCCCTGCTGGGTTTAGCATATTTAGGTGCTATTTTAGAAAAACACAACTACAACGTCGACGTCATCGACTGCCATGTACTTGGGCTTTCGTACGAGGATTTCAGAAGCGAAATCGCCAAGCGCAAACCCGACATAGTTGGGTTATCATCTACTACACTTACATACAAAACCGCATTGAAACTAGCAGAAATCGCCAAGGAAGAATTACCCGAATGCCTTGTTCTCATAGGAGGTCCACACGTTACCTTCTGGGATGATGAAGCACTGGAAGAATCTTCAGCTTTAGATGTTATTGTAAGGAAAGAAGGTGAATACACGCTGCTGGAGCTTGTGCAGAAAGTTGAGGCAGGTGAAAGTTTCGACGACGTTCTGGGCATAACTTATCGAAAAAACGGAAAGATCGTTCGAACACCCGATAGACCTTACATAGAGGATTTAGATTCACTTCCCTTTCCAGCTCGCCACTTGTGGCCAATAGAACGTCTTCGAAAATTTGAAGATATGTTTTATTTGATAGCGAGTCGCGGATGTGTTTTCTGGTGTGAATTCTGTGCGACTGTTCGAATGCATGGGCGTAAATTTCGTATGCGAAGCCCGAAAAATATTGCCGACGAACTGGAGTTTCTCTACAAAACTTACGGGGTCACAAATTTCACGTTTTGTGATGATGCGTTCACTGTTGAGCCTGCTAGAATTGAAGAGTTATGCAGGCTAATTATGGAACGAAACCTGACGATAAAATGGAACTGTGGCACCCGTGTGGACATGCTTACACGAGAGTTACTAGTTAAGATGCGTGACGCAGGATGCATCTCTGTATGGTCTGGAGTTGAATCAGGCACACAACAAGTCCTAGATGCCATGCATAAAGGCATAACCATTGAGCAAACGATGCGTGTTTACCAGTGGCTAAGAGAACTCGGATTAAAGCCAGCGCCAAACGTTATTCTCGGCTTTCCTGGAGAGACCAAAGAGTCCGCTTGGGAAACAATAAAATTCGTTGAGAAGATAAGCCCTGACGAAGTAGGCTTCTACAATATAGCTACGCCGTTTCCGGGAACGCCCTTGTATGACTCGGTAAAGGAGAAGGGTTGGCTGAGAGTCACTGACTTCGACCAGTATGACACTGCGACGCCCATTTTTGAGACTCCGTGGTTAACCATGAAGGAGCTAAAGCAGGTTCGAGAAGACGCTTTTCACCATTTCTATATGCGCCCCAACTATGTTATTCGCATGTTCGGCAAGGGTTGGATGTACGGTTTTGCAGCACTTAGAACAGCAGTATCGCATTTCATGATGTCGCTCAGGTCGAAACTTTAGCGCTGAGAAAACAGGAATTAAGTAATTAACGCTCGAAGCGACTTTTGTGTCTAAACCGCGAGTGATGCAAGGATTCCGCCAGCTAAACCTAGGATTACAGGAAATGGTAAGCCGGGGAAAATGCCTTTTTTTTCCAGCATTATGAGCGTTAGGAATGAGCCTACTAGGATGCCGATTAGCGAAACGACGTATGGTAGCAGTGAATTGTAGTTTAGTAGTATGCTTCCGGTGAGCATGGAGTAGAAAACCAAGTCGCCTAAACCCATCTGGACATCCTTGAAAGAGTAGCTTAAGCCTTGAAGCTGGTCAAGTCCTGAATGTGCTATTTTGCCTACTGGTCCATAGTAAACTGCGAACACGTCGTAAACCGCTAAGAAAACCAGAATCAGTATTGCACTGGAGAATGGAATGACTGCGCTGAAGAACACGCCAAGTCCTCCGCCTAGCAGTACCACTGCGAGATTGCGGGCTTTGCTACCTAACTTGAAGATGGTTATGTCAAAGATGACGGTTAACAGTATGGAAAGAGGAATAACTAGGAAATCCCAACTTGGTGCATATGCAAAAATTGCTGATAAGTAAACTATCGACAATAGTAACGAAGCAGTTGTCAACGCCATGGCGATGAGCGCAAATATGATTTTGCGGGTTTTCTTCTTGAGTAAAATGTAGAAGACTGTAGCGCTCAAAGCGATGAGTATTACAAAGTAGGCGGCGTTGCCTAAGGGTGCTGAGGGAGTGCCCTCTTGAAAAGGCGTGACCTCCATGGGAGGCAGCGGTTGAGCAATAAGCAGGTAGGTGCAGCCGAGTCCAAACAGTAAACTTGCCAGTACTGGAACCAAATATACTAGTTGAGCGCTGAATTTTTCAGTCATGCTTCTTACCTTAACTTATTGCTGCTTGTTTTAGCATGTAAGTAGCATTTGTCACAGAAATAGCTTTGTTTCATATCTGTATCGGAAATTGAGTTAGAAAAATGCATAACGCATGAAGACTGCGGACAGTGCTCTAAACCCAAAGTATGACCGAGTTCATGTACTGCTTCTTTAAGTGTTCTTTCCAGAAAGAGCGATGTGTTGGTTGGTTCGCCGTAGAATTCAGGTTTAAGCCGCCATAAGGATATCACAGCGACTTTCCCAGGACACGTAGCCTCTCCGAACACAAAACTCAATTTAGGAACAAAAATATCCGCGTTCACAACGCCTAAAACCCTGTTCAACGTTGGCTTTCTAACGGCGGAGCCTTGAACTTCACTTAGGATAACGTGCGACTGATACTGCTTTCGTTTTTCGTCAAAGGCTTTCTCTCTCAGAGGAACCTTTTCGTTAATCACCACGCATGTTGCATCTGGAAAGACCCTTGTCAAGTTCTCTTTAATCCAGGCAATTATGGTTTCGTCTGTTTCTCCGATGGGTAAAATGCCGATTTGCATGGTTACGACCTAAATCTCAAAGATGTCGCCAGTTTTCGGGGCAACAGCATCCAAGCCTAGTTCGGACTTAGCCCACTTAGCGAAGGTTTTACAGTTTTCTTCCTCGCCGTGAACAACAAACACTCGTGGTTTTCCACCCAGTTTTCGCAATGAATCTTTCAGTTGGCTTGCTCCGCAGTGAGAGGAGAAATCAAAGTGTTCGTAACGGGCTTTAACTTTGCGCACCTTGCCGTCGATAGTGCAGACACCCTTTTCAAGTAGCTCTTTTCCAGGAGTTCCCGGGATTTGGTAGCTCACTAAGAAAATGCCGTTGTTGGCTTTTTTGCCTAGTTTTGATACGTAGAAAGCAGCTGGACCGCCTTTAAGCATGCCTGCCGTGGAGATAATTACTTTTGGTGATTTGATGGCTTTTCGCCTGTCTCTCCAGCCGTCAATCCAGTCTGCTGAGCGCATGGCGTTCATGAACAATTTCGGGTCTCTCAGGAACTCTTTATGGTTCATGATTATCCTGCTTGCTTCTCGGGTCATGCCGTCTAAGACGACAGGGTACTCGAAACGGTGAGCAGCGAGGATGCAAGCCATTTCCTGTGACCTGCCGACTCCAAAGGCTGGCACTAAAGCGATGCCGCCTTTCTCCACTACTTCGGTGACGGATTCTACGAAGCGTTTTTCGAGTTCATTGCGATCTGCGTGGTCTGCGTTTGCGTAAGTGCTTTCTATGACCACCGCGTCCAAGTCTCCATAGTCCATTGTTGCTCCTGCTAATAGTTGGCTGTCGGTGGTGTTGAAGTCGCCTGTGTAAAGGAGCTTTTTGCCTTTAGCTTCGATTAATACTTGGGCGCTTCCAGGTGTGTGCCCTGCGTTCAAGAGCTTGAATTTCATGTCGCCTACTTTTTCTTCTGCGCCGAAGTCCATGTGCTTGTTGCTTTTCATCATGGTTTTTAATTCTAAGTATTCAAATGGCAGGTAGTAGCCTGAAAGATGAATGAAGTCTTTTATCAAAAGTTGTGATAAGTCTAAGTTCAGCCTGTTTGTGTACAAGGGTGTTTTCCCTTGAATGTAGAATATTGGGAGGGCACCTGAATGGTCAAGGTGGCTGTGGGTTAAAATTAACGCGTCAACTTCTTTTGGAGGCACATGCATGGGAAAACCTGGTTCGTGGTCGAACATTACGCCGTAATCTAATAACGCCTGTGTTTTTTTGGTTTTAACGGATATGCTTATTCTGCCGACTTCGCGTGCTCCGCCTAGAAATCCAACCTGCAATCAGTACCAATCCTTTTCATTTGAGTTCGAAAGAGTGAAATGAGACTCGCGTTCTCTTTTAAAAATGTATTGACCTTGCTGTTGAATGTGTTGTGACTAAGCCTTTCTTTATCGCTTTGAGGATTTCGTCAACGTTTAAGTCTGCTTGGATTTCCGTGTAGACAGTTAATGGCTCTGAAGGGCTGTGTGCGTCGCTTCCAGCTGTGCCTGGTAGCTTCATGGATTTGGCGAGGTCGTGAGCCATCTTGTTTGCTTGTGGTGTTGATTCGCCGTTGATTACTTCGATGGCGTCAACTTTGTAGTTTCTGGCGAGGTCGCCCATGCCGTATTCGCGGTAGGGGTGTGCAACCACTGAGATATAGTCGTTGTTTCGGGCGAAGTCAACGACGTTTTCTACTGTCCATGGTTTCGGCGGGTTTTCTTCTGCGCCTAATACCAGTAAGTCTCCTTCTGGGGTGCTGATTTCTACGCCTGGAATTATTAGTATGTCTGGGTAGGCTGAGGCGAGTTTTCGTGTTTCGTTGAGTCCTTTGACGGTGTCGTGGTCGGTTACGGCTGCGGCTTTTATGGAATTGTGCGCGTTAAGTTTTTCTACAAGAGTTTTAGGAGTTACTGTTGAATCGTCTGAATAAGTGGTGTGGATGTGGAGGTCAGCTCTAATCAAGGTTATTCGCTCAGGTGTTTTCGCAGAATCATCTCTAAACGAGTTAAAATGTTTTTGCTTCCTTCCGCTGTGCTGTTTACGGCTTCAAAAGTTACGTTTTTCTTTCGGCATGCTTTGCTGCATTGGGTTTTGACGCTGTTACCCCATTGTTCAGTGTCGTGGAGTAGCACAACTTTTTCGTAACGTTGTTGCCTTATGTATTCTGCTGTTTGGTTTGCTACGTAGTTGATGGTTTCTTGGTCGAGTGGAAGGGTAATTTCATGTTGTGAGAGAGGGTAAATTTCGTCTAGTTCTATGGGGATTACGCCGAATGGTGCTGCGTAGAAGCAGATGTGGATTTTGCCTGTGAGTTCTTCGCCTAAGCGCTTGCTGACTTGTTTGACTATTTTGAATTCATGTGCTTTGTGGAAGGGTTTCTTGCGGGTTTGCGGCACAAGCAGGAGTAAACGGGATTTTTCAGGTGGACTGTAGCGTTCTTGTAGACGTTTTCTGTAATGGGTGACTTGGGGTCTTGCGAGGTCTACGTGGTTGTAGAAGAATAGACCGCTTTTTTTGCTGGCGGGACTGTGTTCTTCGATGAAGTCCGTGTGGTTTTCAAGTTTTTTGAGGGCAGTGAAAAGGGCTGGGTGAGTGTGTGTTCTCATTTGCGTATATTCCCAGAGTCTTCCGTCTTTTATGGCTTGTTTAACGCGTCTCAGTTCTGCCATGCAGACGTAGAGGTTGTGTTCGGCTAGGAATGTTTCACGTTCTTTCTGCGGTTTAGCCATAACTTCTTGTGGTGTCAAAGTTGAGCATTTTGGGCATTGGCAGGGGAAGTAGTCGAGTTCGCTGACTCTCCATGTGCCGTTTTCGGTCATGTACCGATTTTCTCTGGCGTACAGTGCGTATGCTGCAGAATCAAAAAGGTCGCAACCCAAAGCAACTGCAAGCGAGAACATGATTGGGTGTCCTGCGCCGAAAAGGTGGAGTGGTCTTTCGGGTGGCAGGTGTTTTTTTGCGGTTAGTATCATGTCGGTTAGAACGTCGAAGCGGTAGTTTTCCATGACTTCGGTTGGGCTTCCCAAGGCGTGGATTTGGAAGGGTAGTTTACTCATTTCCGCGGCGGATTTTGCCACAAGGTCTAGGTGTCTTCCTCCTTGTACTGGTCCAACCCAAAGAATGTCATCGCGTGTTTTGGTTTTGAAGAATACTTTGGCGCGTTTGAGTGTTTCTTTTACTGTTGTGGTGGCTTGTTCTTGGGTGATTTTCCAGCCTGTGGGGATGTCTAGTATGGTGGCGATGTCGCTGCCGATTTGCTCTTGGTACCCTACGATTTCGGGTTGGTTTACTTCGACTTCGCCGTAAACGAGTATTTGGTATGCTCCAGAATCGGTCATCACTGCGCCGTTGAAGTCTAGGAATTTGTGTAGGCCTTGTGTTATGGGCTTGTTTTCGAAGCGTTTTTTGAGTATGTACGCGTTTGTTATGACTGCTTCAAAACCGAATATGTCTTTGAGTTTTTGTGGGGGAACCAGTTGGATGCTTGGGTTTATGACTGGGAACAGGAGCGGAGTTTCCACTGTGCAGCTTTTGGTTTTGAGCTTTCCGATTCTTCCAAGCAAGTCTTTATCCTTTATCTCGAAACTCATCAGCAAACCTAAACAAACAATTCTGCACGCTTATAAAAAACATTAGTCTTTGACTTCAGGGAACGTTGGCTCTGATACGTTCATCAATGTGACCTTAATACTGATGCCTGTCATTGTAATTGAAACTATATTGGGCTCATTAATAGGCTACAAAATCTATCAAAGAGTAATAAAAATCTGGTAAAACAAGATTTCTGTAATTTGCCATCAAAAAGTTGTTGGTGGTGCTACGGGCAGGATTCGAACCTGCGAACCCCTACGGGAAAGGATTTCCCATCGGGCGCCTGATGTCAAAGCGTCGATCTTGAGTCCTTCACCTTTGACCTGGCTTGGTTACCGTAGCATTCAAGCCTAACAAAATTTAACGCTCTTTCTTATTAATCATTTCCCGCCGGCATCTAACAGGGGGTTTATCCTCTGTATTTTTTGATGTAGATTACTGCTCCGACTGCTGCTAAGCCGCCGCCGACTCCGCCGCCTATGTATAGTCCGTACGCCACCAAGAACGATTGTTCCTGAACCGTCACTAGTACTGGTTCGCTTTCGCATGCGTAAATGCTGTTGTTTCCAGCGAAAGAGGCTTGCACTTGCCAGTCTCCGGTGGTTTCAGGCTGGTAGGTTGCGGTGAAAGTGCCGTTTGCCATTGCGGTGCACTTGATTGTTTCTGTTGAGTTTATGGACATTAACGTGACTGTTATGGGGGCGCCGCCAGCTTCTGCGGAAATTGTTCCTGCGACGGTTATGTTTTCGCCTATGGTCACCGTCATGCGGGTGGCGTTAAAATCGGTTATCGCTGAGAGGTGCTTAACTGTGAAGTTGCCTGTTGCCACAAGCCTATTCTTTATGGCGTCAGTTGCTTCAACTGTGTACTCTACGACGCTGCCTGCCTCTTGCTGCGGAATCGTAGCGTTACACGTCATGTTACTGACCACCATCTCTACTTTGGTCGTGTTTTTCCAGTTATCCACAGTGTACCTTAACGAGGCGTTCTCCAGCCTTGTCGTGTTCGTCGCATAAGAAATTTCTGTTATGTTACTAGGCGTTACGCTTTGTGGGAACGTTAAAGGTGTCAGGGTGCCGCCGAACGAGGTTTTAACTAGGAATTCTATGTTGCCTTCGCCGACTTCACCCATCAAAACCAAGTGGTAAACGTTTTCGCCTCCAAACGGTTGGCTATAATTCAGGAACATGTCTTGCCCATTATACTCGCAACTTGCGTAGGCTACACCGCGGTACGCCTCACTCTCAAGGTTGTAGCCGCCTACCGTAGTCTTGTTGCCATAGAGACCCGGCTCCCAAGGCAGCGAAACATTGTTCACAGTTACCGATTGCGTGTTGCTCATCAAGTACAGCCTAGCCTCGTACATGTCCAGAGTGTCCGGCACGCGCACCCACAGCTCTATCTGCGGGCTGGCTGTTATGAACTCGTAAGCCCAACTGGTGTTAAACGCTGGCGTATCACCGACTTTTCCGGTTACCGAGTGCGTGTACCACGTGTCACCCTCAACATTCTCAATTATCATGAAGGTCGCCTGTTCCGCGCCGTTGCTTTCTCGGGCATCATTCACTATCACGAAAGTGTAGTTGCCTGAGCTGCCGGGAACGAAGAACGCGTCGTCAACCGTGGTGCCTAAGTGCTCGGGAAGCCCCGCTGCCTCAGTGTGTGTGCCCTCCAACTCGCCCTGCGGGTTATAGACGTAGATGTCGTAGTCTGTCTTAGGCTCATCCCCAGTGTGTACCCATTCACCGTAGCAGTAGACGTGGTAGCTGTGGCTTTCCTGTAATGGGCAGATGACGGTCCAGTTCTTGCCGATGGGCACTTGGGACTCGTTAAGGTAAACTGGGAACATAGGCTTCTCCACGTAGGTCAAGTTTGCCATCCAGTCAGTGTGAACATACCGTTCGTATTCTGGAAAAGAATCGGTGTCGACCTGTGCGTCAACCGTGACTTTGAGGGTCATGAGTAGCAAAGCTGCTATCATGGCGATGGCGAATATCTTTTGCATGCTTCGTGCTGGTAAGGCGCCTTTCAAGTTGAACACTGATTGCGACTTTTGTTTGTGCTTATGCATATCTGTTATGAAATCCGACTCTGAATTCAGAATCAAAATTCCACAGAACTACACACCAAAAAAAGTAAAAACACCACACACGTATAACACAAGGAACACCAAATGCAAACGGAACACACAATAATCATCGCAAACAGCCAACAGATGCCCGAAATCGCAGACTCCAGCATCCACCTAATGGTAACCTCGCCGCCGTACCCCATGATAAAAATGTGGGACACCCAATTCGCCGCCATAAACCGGCAAATCGCCGTCCTATGGAAAAAACTAGAAGCAGACGGCGCAGAAGAAACAGTCACCCAAATCTACGACGCCATGCACGAAACGCTCGCCAGAACATGGCGCGAAACCTACCGCGTCCTCGTAGACGGCGGCATAGCGTGCATAAACATAGGCGACGCCACCCGCACCGTAAACGGCAAATTCCGACTTTTCCCCAACCACTCACGAATAATCGAACACTGCGAAAACACAGGCTTCACCACGCTACCGTACATCTTGTGGAAGAAACCCACCACAAAACCAAAATACAAAGGCAAAGGCGCATTCCTCGGCTCAGGATTCCTACCACCAAACGCCTACGTCACCTTAGACTGCGAATTCATACTCATATTCAGAAAAGGAAAACTTAGAAAGTTCCCGCCAAAAGACCCCTGCCGATACGACAGTGCCTTCACAAAACAGCAACGCGACGAATGGTTCACGCAGATATGGGATGTGATAGGTAAGCGTCAAACAACAACCCAAATCGAAAGAAGAACCGCAGCCTACCCAGACGAAATCGCTAACAGACTCATCAGAATGTTCAGTGTAAAAGGCGACACCGTGCTCGACCCCTTCCTCGGCTCAGGCACAACTGTCAAACTCGCAATACGCAACGAACGAAACAGCGTAAGCTACGAAACAGACGAAACGTTACTGCCGCTTATCAAAAAGAAAATACACTCCGAACCAGCAACATGCAAATTAAGCATACAAAAACGCGCAGGCGTCAAACCTTAGCAGGTTACAGTTGCCCCTGTCTTAACCAGAAAAACCTGTTACTCACCGATTTTAACCCGTATGCCTCGTATCCGTTCCTTATTCAGGTTTTGCGGAGCGCAACCCAACTCAAAAAAGTTATTAGCCTGTAGTAACTCTAAAAAAGTCAAGAACGCCGTAGTTTGTGCGTGTATACATAAAAAAGTTTATTAGTGAGCTATGTAGCATGTGTTTGTGCTCTTTAAAAAAGATAGTGGACCCTTTTTCGAGTTGGAAATTCCAACATCGGAGGAAATCGAAAGTTTGAGAAAAAACCCGCACCAAAACAAACCTATTCACACTTACAAATTTAACTTCGCGGGAGGATGTTAAAAATGACCGAATTTCAAAAAGAAGATATCCATATTTTATTGAAAACTTTCTTCAACGAGAAAGGCCTAGTAAGGCAACACCTTGATTCTTACAACGAATTCATCGACCACGGCTTACAAGAAGTAGTTGACGAAGTCAATGAAATACCCATCGAAGTCCCCGAATCCCCCTACAAAGTAAAACTTGGGCAAATATGGGTTATCGACCCTCAATCAAGGATCACAGGCCCATACGCCACAGAAGTAGACGGTACAAAACACGAAATCTACCCCATGGAAGCCAGACTCAGAAACTTGGCATACGCGGCACCAGTAGCCCTTGAAATGACGCCCGTAATAGACGGACGCGAACAAGATACAGAACTCGTCTTCATCGGGAACATCCCTGTCATGCTTAAAAGCAAACTGTGCTTCCTTTCACAGCTCTCAAAAGACGAGCTTATCGCCGCAGGAGAAGACCCAGATGACCCAGGTGGCTACTTCGTAGTAAACGGTTCTGAACGCGTCATAGTGGCCATGGAAGACCTCGCACCCAACCGTGTCATCGTAGACATAGACGACAAAGGAACTTCACCAGTTTATCAAGCAAAAATATTCTCAACAACCGTGGGCTTCAGAGCAAGAATAGAACTGAAACTAAAGTCAGACGATTCCATCTACGTTACAATGCCCGGCGTACCAACCGAAATCCCCTTCGTAGTTATAATGCGCGCGTTAAACCTTGAAAAAGACAAAGACATAGCTGAAGCAGTCTCCCTCGACAAAGACCTGCAAAGCATACTCGGACCCTCATTCGAAAAAGCCATAGGAGTAGACACCCCTGCCGACGCCATGCTATTCATCGGAAACCGCGTAGCCCATGGTCAAGTAGAAGAATACCGCCTGCAAAAAGCTGAAACAGCCCTTGACAAAAACTTCCTACCCCACCTTGGCAGAAGCAACAAGAACAGACAGGAAAAAGCCATATTCCTAGGCGAAATGGCTTACCGCGTCATCCAGCTTAAGCTCGGAAGAAGGCAAACAGATGACAAAGACCACTTCAAGAACAAACGCCTGAGACTCGCAGGACCCCTCCTCGCAGACCTCTTCCGTGTTTCCTTCAGAAACTTAACTCGCGACATAAAATACCAGCTTGAACGCATAGGCGTAAAAGGCCCAATCATAACTGTGTCCGCGGCAGTCCGCCCAGGCATAATATCTGAAAGATTCCAGCATGCCCTTGCAACCGGAAACTGGGGCAGAGGCCGAGTCGGCATAACCCAGCTTCTGGACAGAACAAACTATATATCCACGCTCAGCCATCTACGAAGGCTCCAGTCCCCGCTAAGCAGAAGCCAACCTAACTTCGAAGCCAGAGACTTGCACCCGACACACTGGGGACGCTTATGTCCAAACGAAACTCCTGAGGGGTCTAACTGTGGTCTGGTCAAGAACCTAGCTTTATCAGCGTCAATTTCAGTGGGTGTAAACGCCGAGAAAATCAGGCAACTGTTTTTTGAGATGGGCACGGTTCCAGCTTACGAGGCTAGCGAGGATTTAAGAACTTCTGGAGCAAAAGTTTTCGTTGACGGAAACATAATCGGCTACTGCGATTCAGCATCAGATATGGTTAACGCTTTCAGAGAGAAAAGAAGAACAGGCGAAATCTCAACTGAAGTTAACATAACTTACTTCTCGAAGAAGCAAACTGAAATGGAAGAAGTACACGCCAACTGTGATGAAGGACGCGTTAGGCGCCCCCTTATAATTGTCGACAACGGCGTTCCAAAACTTCAGCCTGCACACCTAGAAAAAATTGGTCTGGGCGAATGGGGCTGGGAAGACCTTGTTAAAAACGGTTTAATCGAGTATCTAGACGCTGAAGAAGAAGAAAACGCTTACGTAGCTGTTTCTCTCGAAAAGGTCACTCCTAAACACACACATGTTGAAATCGCTACGTACACGATTCTGGGAATCTGCGCGTCAACAATACCCTTTCCAGAACACAACCAGTCCCCGCGTAACTCCTATCAAGCTGCCATGGCTAAACAGGCGCTTGGAATTTACGGTACAAACTTCCATCACCGCGTGGATTCAAGGTCACACATCCTGCATTACCCACAAATACCTTTGGTTGAAACCGAACTTATGGAAATTATGGGTTACAAGCAGCGGCCTACAGGACAAAACTGTGTTGTCGCCGTGCTGAGCTTTGAAGGCTACAACATGGAAGACGCCTTAATCTTCAACAAGGCTTCAATTGAAAGAGGCTTAGCTCGCTCCACATTCTACCGTATATACGAGGCTGAATGCCGCCAGTACTTAGGCGGGTTAAAGGACAAGTTCAAAGTTCCCGAACCCGGAACCAGAGGATACCGCGGAGAACAGTATTACAGGCTTCTTGAACCTGACGGGATAATAAGTTTGGAGTCTGCAGTTGTAGGCGGCGACGTTCTAATCGGAAGAATAAGCCCGCCAAGGTTCCTTGAAGAATACAAAGAATTCGAAGTTAAAGGCCCCTCAATGCGCGACACATCCACAGACATGCGCCCGTCAGAAACAGGCACCGTCGACGGAATTTTCGTAACCGAATCTGGAGAAGGAAGCAAACTCGTGAAAGTCAGAGTCCGAGACCAGCGTGTTCCAGAGTTAGGCGACAAGTTTGCCTCTCGTCACGGACAGAAAGGCGTCATAGGCTTAATAGTGCCGCAGGAAAACATGCCCTTTACAGACGAAGGCATCGTTCCAGACATAGTAATCAACCCTCACGCCATACCCTCAAGAATGACCATTGGCCAGTTCATCGAATCCCTTTCAGGAAAAGCTGCAGCGGCAAGAGGAAAACCAGCAGATGGCACACCATTCTCCAATGAAGGACCCGACAGAATCAGGAAAGACCTTGTGAAGCTGGGATTCAGCCACACGGGAAGCGAAGTATTCTACAACGGTACAACAGGCGAAAAATTCGTTGCTGAAATCTTCGTCGGCATCGTTTACTACCAGAAACTGCACCACATGGTAGCTGATAAAATCCACGCCAGAGCCCGCGGTCAAGTTCAGATGCTCACGCGGCAACCAACGGAAGGCAGAGCTCGAGGTGGAGGTTTACGGTTCGGAGAAATGGAACGCGACTGCCTCATAGGCCACGGCGCTGCTATGCTGCTTAGGGACAGGCTGCTGGAAGAATCTGACAAGTACACCCTGTACATCTGCGAAAACTGCGGTCAGATATCATATTTCGACATGAAGCAGCGGAAATACGTCTGTAAAATCTGCGATGAAAAAGCCAAGATTTCCCCTGTGATAGTTTCTTACGCTTTCAAACTCTTGCTGCAAGAGCTTCAGAGTTTGTGTATCACACCAAAATTAACATTAAAGGAGAAGGCATAGAATGGCTTCAGAAATATCAATTCACAAAATTGTTGACGGAATATCTTTCGGTTTGATTTCCCCCCAAGACCTGCGCAAACAGTCAGTCGTCGAAATTCAAACACCAGACACTTACGATGAAGACGGCGCGCCCATCACCGCCGGGCTAATGGATGGCCGATTAGGCACTTTGGAGCCCAGACAGAGATGCAAAACTTGCGGCAACACGGCAATCCGTTGCCCAGGACACTTTGGACACATTGAACTCGCCGTGCCTATAGTACACATAGAATTCACGAAAATAATTCACGAAATCCTGAAGTCAACCTGCCGCAGTTGCGGCCGGGTACTCTTGTCAGAAGAGAAAGTGAAAAAGGTCCAAAAAAGAATTGAACGATACAAAGCGCTTTTGGGCACGATACCTGACGTAGTGTATAAGACCATAATGCAGGAAATTAAGGCTAAGCAATGTCCATACTGCGCGGCTAACCAGTATAAAATCACTTTTGAGAAACCTACCAAATTCATAGAGCAAACCGAAGCAGGCTCTGAACCGTTAACGCCCAGCATGATTAGGGAAAGACTGGAACGCGTTTCTAATGAGGACTTGGAACTTTTAGGGTTCAACCCTACCGTGGCGAGGCCTGAATGGATGGTTCTGCAGGTTTTGCCTGTGCCTCCAGTTTACGTTCGCCCCTCCATCACTCTGGAGTCAGGGATCCGCTCGGAAGACGATTTAACTCACAAACTTGTTGACATCATTAGGATTAATCAGCGGCTTAAAGAAAACATGGAAGCAGGCGCACCAACACTTATCATTCAAGACTTATCTGAGCTTCTACAGTACCACGTAACCACTTACTTTAACAACGAAGCCTCTGGAATACCGCCAGCACGGCACCGTTCAGGAAGAGCGTTGAAAACACTCTCGCAGCGGTTGAAAGGAAAAGAAGGGAGGTTCAGAAGCAACCTTTCAGGCAAAAGAGTTGACTTCTCAGCGCGCACAGTTATTTCTCCAGACCCGAACCTCGACATAAACGAAGTTGGTGTTCCAAGAGACGTTGCAATGCGCTTGTCTGTTCCCGAGAAAGTAACCGAGTGGAACATTGAGGAAATGAGGCGGCTGGTCATAAACGGTCCTGAACAGTATCCAGGTGCCCTTTACATTATCAGGCCAGACGGAAAACGCATAAGGCTTGAATTCGTAGTAGACAGAGAAAAAATCGCTGAAGCCGTAGAACTAGGCTTCGTTGTAGAAAGACACCTTAAAAACGGCGACATTGCAATATTCAACCGTCAGCCTTCACTTCACCGCATGTCAATTATGGCGCATTACGTGCGCGTTTTACCCTACAAGACTTTTCGTCTGCACCTCTGCGTTTGTCCACCTTACAACGCTGACTTTGACGGGGACGAAATGAACCTTCACGTGCCTCAAAGCGAGGAAGCGCGAACAGAAGCCCTGCTGCTAATGCAGGTTCAAGACCAGATACTTTCACCAAGGTTTGGTGGACCCATAATCGGCGCAATACGTGACTTCATCACTGGGGCATACTACTTCACAAGACGCGAAAATCTTATGCCTAAAGAAGAGGTTTCCCGGATACTCACAGCAACAGGCTACGTAGGTGAGCTGCCAGAGCCTAAGGTCAAGGAGCCTCAGCCGTTATGGTCGGGCAAACAGATTTTCAGCCTCTTCTTGCCTAAGACTTTGAATTATGTCTTGAAAGCGAACCTTTGCCAAGGATGCACTAAATGTGAAGAGGAAGACTGCAAGCACGACGCATATGTAGTTATTAAAAACGGTGAGCTTGTTACCGGCATCATAGACCGCCGTTCCATAGGCTCTGAGCAGTCCGAAAGTCTTTTACACCGCATAATCAAGGACTACGGAACTCAAGCGGGACGCGAATTCCTGAACAAAATAACGCGGATGCTAAAGCTGTTCATAACCATGCGCGGATTCAGTTACCCGTATGACCAGCTTGTTCTATCCTCCAGAGCTGAGAACAAGATTAAGAAAACAATGGAGAAAATCCAGAAGAAAATAGACGAGCACATAGAAAACTACCGTAACGGAACTTTACCGCGGCTGCCTGGGCAAACACTTGAAGAGTCTTTTGAAATTTATGTTATGCACGAGCTCGCTCAAGCCAGAGACGAGGCAGGAAAAATTGCAGACCAAGATTTCACGATAGACAACTCGGGCATTGTTATGACTCGAACAGGAGCAAGAGGTTCAAGCCTTAACATTGGGCAAATGGTTGCTTGTGTCGGTCAGCAATCAGTGCGTGGCAAACGAATCCTTAGAGGTTACGTTGGAAGAGCTTTGCCGCATTTTGTTGAGGGTGACCCCCGACCTAGAGCAAGAGGCTTCGTTTACAATTCTTACCAGACTGGTTTGGACGCGATTGAATTCTTCTTCCACGCCATGGGTGGCAGAGAAGGATTGGTCGACACTGCAGTTAGAACACAACAGAGCGGTTACATGCAAAGAAGGCTTATCAACGCTTTGGAGCACATCCGATTGGAATACGACGGCACCGTCCGCGACTCAGCTGGAGATATAATCCAGTTCATGTACGGCGAAGACGGCGTTGACCCCGCTAAAAGCGACCACGGGCAAGCAGTGAACGTAAGTCGACTTATCAGCCAGATAAAAATCGGAGAAGAAAAAGGCAAACCTGCATCAGCTGATTACATTAAAAATCAGATGAAGGCGGTTGAGGGTCAACTCACGCCGATACTTATGGACCAGCTTAAACAGGGTTTAGCTAAAGCTGGACTTACCACGCAGGGTGTTGACAAAGCCGTTGCTCTTACGGCTGAACAGTACAATAAGGCGCTGATGGAGCCCGGCGAAGCCGTGGGTATAGTTGCCGCTCAGTCAATAGGTGAACCTGGGACTCAGATGACTCTCAGGACATTCCACTACGCAGGAGTCAAAGAGCAAAACGTCACCTTAGGCTTACCCCGACTTATCGAAATAGTTGATGCCAGACGGATTCCGTCAACTCCAATTATGACTATTTACTTGACAGAGAAATACCGGAAAAGCAAAGAACGCACAGTAGAAATTGCGCGTAACATAATCTACACGAATTTGGAAACAATAGCCTCAGCGATTTACGAGGATCCTGTGCGCGAAGTAATCGTGGTTGAACTGAACAAGTCCATGATGGAAGACCGCGCGATAACCATGGATTACCTCAAGGACCAGTTGCAGATTCCTAATGCCACCGTGGAGTTGGATGGTGACACCGTACTGATTACCCCTGCGAAAGTTGAAAATATGAAGAAACTGCTCGGTAAAGTCCCAGATGTTCAGGTTAAAGGCGTGCCTGACATAAAGCGTGTTTTGGTTACTGAAGAACGCGGCGAATGGGTTATACGGACAGATGGTTCAAACTTAGGTATGGTGTTACAGGTTTCTGGTGTAGATACTTCACGGACAACAACAAACAACGTCCACGAGATAGCTAAGACGCTTGGAATAGAAGCTGCGAGAAACGCTTTAACAAACGAGGCGAAAGGAGTCTTGGAAGACCAAGGCTTAGACGTAGACGTGCGCCATGTCTTGCTCGTTGCAGACATGATGACCTCTACAGGCGAGGTGCAGCAGATAGGAAGGCATGGAATCAGCGGCAAGAAAGCAAGCGTGTTAGCTAGGGCAGCATTTGAAATCACAGTCCCGAACATTGTTGAAGCAGCCGTAAAAGGCGAAAGCGATCCATTGGAAGGCGTAACCGAAAACGTAATAGTCGGGCAGTCTATTCCAATTGGCACGGGTTTAGTGGAGTTGTATATGTCCACTTTTGAAAAACAAGAAAAGACTGGAGGAAAAACTGAAACATGATTGACGTAGATAAAGCAATAGCAACAGCTGTGAAAACTGGTAAGGTTTCTTTCGGAGCCAACACGGCTTTGCAAAATGCCAAGACTGGTAAGGCCAAGATGATTGTCCTGTCCGCTAACTGTCCAAAAGACATAAAAGAACAAGTAGAATATTATGGTAAAATCTCTAAGGTTCCTATCATGACGTATAAAGGCACTTCCATAGATTTGGCGGCGGTCTGCAACAAACTCTTTATTATTTCAGCATTAAGTATAAGAGAAACAGGTGACTCAGAGATTCTCAAATTAACAGAAAACACTGAAAAAGAATCTAAGGGAGGCAATGCATGACAAGCGGCATTAAAATCACGTGCGACGAAATGCGCTACATCGCTTTGTTTGAAAGCGTCAGCGGCGCCGGCGTCAAAGACTGCATAATCGATGA